>NZ_JBANAZ010000001.1:80597-290133 GCF_059803455.1 Bradyrhizobium sp. UFLA05-108
ATCTATCGCCGATGCTCAGGCTTTGCCGCCGACCGCAAAGGACGCGCCGAGCCGCGACGAGATTACTGCCGCGTCTGAAGCCACCCGTCAGAGGCAGACGGGAAATAGTGAGCTGTCATCTGAAACCCTGTTTAGGCAATTCCAAGCTTGGGCGGCCAAGCAAGATGCGCAGGCACAGGTCAGGCCGGTAAAGCCCGTTCAAGATGCACCGGCACAGGTTGCGGAAAATGCCCGAGCACCGCTTCGGTCCAGGCAAACGCACCAACACGTCCGGCCCGTCCATCATGCCCGGACAGAGATACCGGCCGTGCAAAATCCGCAAAAAAAGATCCGGCGGGAGCAAACTGCACGGGCACAGGTCCCACCTGCACAAGACGCCCGAGCCCAGGACCAGTCTGTGCAAAATGCCCAGGCCCCATCGTACTTACAAATCTTCGGTTTGCGCAATTAGGCCCAGCAGGAAGTGAATCCCGGCGCGCTTAGGCGCGCCCGGAGAGGGACCCCTGTGCATCCTGCATTTACCATTGCCGGCGACTTGCATGGCTTCCGGGTCCGCGTTCTCGCTCCGCAACGCTTCGCCTTTTGTATATCCAAGAGCATGGGGTTGATCCTCCGATTTAGTTAGCACCCCACCCCCTGGACATTGCCTACGATAGCTTGCCTGCCGCTGTGGACGTGGACGTGTTCGACGGTCACTCTCTCCGCCATCTTCCCCATATCTCATTGAATCCAAGATATTCTTTGAATTTGATCCCCGCTTTGGGCCTGCAAAGTCTGCGTGACCCGCGTCGTTTCGTTGTCTTCACGGGATGAGACATAGCGCGCGTGGTGGCAAGCGGGGGTGTCAAGATCGGCCCAGCGTGTGTACCCTCCTATTTCCGACGACGCGGTTTGTCTTTTGTAGGGTCCATTCCTGTAATTGCCCGATACCACGCGGCGTCTGATTGCGCGCGTGCTCTCGCAGCGGCCAGATCGGATTGTCCCTGATAGAACTGACTTAGAGCGAGGTAGCAATCGGTGCGCGCCGGTCCGCGAGGTATCGTAGTGCAGTCCGCCTGCGCGCTCGCGACGCCGGGACAACCTGCCAGTAAGGTTGCGACAACACCCGCGATCCAATGTGTCATGTCGCCTCCAAGCGCGTGCAATGGACGCTATTTCATCGTCGCGTGCACGGTGATTACCGACGTGCCAGAAGCCGTCGGCCCCTGACCCGTTGCCTTGATGGCAAAAGTATCGCTCCCCTTGTATTTGGCCTTCGCTTTGTATTCGAACGTTGACGGGGTGAGCCTCTTCAGCTTGCCGTGTGACGGCTTTTGAGCGACGTCCGAGCCACTCACCGTGCCGCGCATTCTGATTGGAAATTGGCAACTTCCTCCGGACGTGAGGTCAATGTCGGCGGTGGAATTCTCGCCCCAATCCGCCAGTGTCCCAGAAACTGAACATTCGGGAGCGGCCTGCGCCAAAGACACGGACAGTAGGCTCAGACAGTCAACGATAAGCGTCAAAGCAGCGACCTTGGACAACCGCATAGTAGCTTCTCCGCAGCGTTATCTGGTTACGGACATCACTCTTCCGGCACATCAGCCAATCGCAAGCCTGTATACAGGCGTTCGCGGCCAGCGAGGAAGGTTGGATTGTCGCTTGGTTTGGAGGCATGCAAGCGGCGGACGGTGAAGCCAGGGTTGAGCGCTAGTCCAATCCGCGCAACTGTTCTTGCCTCATCAAGGAAGCCCTGCAAACCTAGTGCGGCGGCGAGCCCAAAATGCGTGAGAGGAGAATTTCGGTTGGCCTCGATGCTTCGCCTGAACCAACTGGCGGCTTCTGCGTCCGCACCAAGCTGTACCTTGGCCGCGCCTACAAAATGCAGCCACCGGTGGGCAAAGATATCGCGGGAAGAAAGACGGAGAGCGTCGAGTATATGACCTTCGGTCTCGGCTGCGCGACCCAGATAGTATTTAGCCATCCCGATAACGCCATGCGCATTAGCCAAATTGCGATCAAGCGTTAGCGCCTGCTCGCACTCGGCAATCCCCTGGGTAGCCCGGTTTGTCGAAATGTAGAGGTTACCTAGGATCAAGTGAGCCACTGCATGGTCCGGGGTTAATGAAAGTGCTTTGATCGCATTTTCTTCAGCTGCCGAATAGCGCACGGCTCGGTCATCCGTTAGTAGGTAGGCTCCTATTGTCAGATCGACCATTGCCATGCCGCTCAGTGCTCCGACCCCCTGGGGATCAATAGCCAAGGCACGTTCGAAGAAGCTCCGTGCTTGCGCCATGTGTTCGGGGGTCGGCCCCTTGTTGAACCGAGCGACGCCCTGAAAGTACAGGTCCATCACATCAGGATGCAGTGAGCGTTCCGCCCGTCGCGCTTCGGCCTCAACGAGTTGGGCATTCAGTGTATTGGCGAGCCGCGATACGATTTCGTCCTGTATGTCGAAGAGGTCCGCGACTGGCTTAGTGAAGCGCTCGGCCCACAGGTGATTGCCGGGTTCGGTGTCGATCAACTGCACATTGATCCGAAGCCGATCACCGCCCCGCTGCACCGAGCCTTCGAGCGCGTAACGGACGTTTAACTCGCGGCCGACCTGTTTAAGATCGACCGCTCTGCCCTTGTACGTGAATGCGGTGTGCCGACCGATAACGAATGAGCCGCTGATCCGTGACAAGTCCGTAGTCAGGCTCTCCGTCACTCCATCGACGAAATAGTCCTGCTCGGGATCGCCACTGAGGTTGGCAAAGGGCAGCACAACGATGGAAAGACGAGGCGGCGAACGCGGGGTCGGCCCGACGCTGTCAGCCGGTGTTATCGGGGTGCGTCCATGCGCGACCGCTGCATAGGCGCGGACCGGGCGGGCAATATTTTTGAGGTTTTGCTCACCCAGGTCAAGAAACTCAGCGCCGATCTTGCCTCGGATGTGGTCATAGGCAGAGGACGAAATGCAAATGCCGCCGGGTTCGGCGATGCTTTCAAGCCGCGCCGCAATATTTACATCGTCGCCAAAAACATCGTGCGGCTCGATAATCACGTCGCCAACATTGATGCCGACACGGAAAGCTATCCGCCTGTCTTCCGGATCGGCGGTTGTAAGCTCTCCGATGCGGGCTTGGAATTGGACAGCGGCTCGAACGGCTTCGACCGCGCTTGGAAACTCCGCCAGGAACCCGTCGCCGGTATTCTTCACGATCCGACCGCCGTGTGTGGAGATTGCGGGCGTGACACCGTCCGCGAGGAGCGTTGTCAGTTTAGCATGCGTGGCTTCTTCGTCATGGTGCATTAGCCGCGAATAGCCCGCAACGTCAGCGGCCAATATCGCCGCCAACCGACGTTCAACTCGGATGGGCGGCTCTTGCACCATGGCATGCAGTCCAACCCAGGGCCCACTCTACGGGGGATCAGAGGAGGGTGCCAAACCCGTTACTCGCGTAGCCATCATGCCGATCCGTTGGAAGAGGGTCAAAAGAATAAGTGTTGCCCAAATCCAAATTTCTTCCGAGCGTCGCGATCGGAAGGCCAGGGGGTACTGCGCAGGTGCAAGGAATGGACGTGGCGTTGACTGCCTATGTGTCAGTGCTCCGCCGACTCCGAGACGAACGTGGCCAGTTCGGGCGTTGCGGGAGTGCGCAGGATGTCCGAAGACCCCATTTCGTGGACCTTGCCGTCCCGCATGTAGATCACACGGTCCGCCACCTTGCGGGCAAACGCCATCTCATGCGTCACCAGGATCATCGTCATTCCGTCGGCTGCGAGCTGCTCCATGACGCGGAGGACTTCACCGGTGAGCTGCGGGTCAAGCGCCGAAGTGACCTCGTCGAACAGCATCAGCTTGGGTTCCATGGCGAGGCTGCGGGCGATCGCCACGCGCTGCTGCTGCCCGCCGGAGAGCTGCTCGGGATAGTAATCCATCTTCTCGCGCAGCCCGACCTTGGAAATCACCGTGTCGGCGATCTCGCGCGCTTCTTTCGGCTTGATGCCCTTCACCATGCGCGGAGCCAGCATGATGTTCTGGGCGACCGTCAGGTGTGGGAAGAGATTGTAGCTCTGGAAGACGATACCGACATCACGGCGCAGCGACTTCAGGTCGACGCCGTCATCGTGGAGCTGATGACCGCAGATCAGCATCGATCCCCCCTGGATCGTCTCGAGGCGGTCCATGCAGCGAAGCGCCGTGCTCTTGCCCGAGCCGCTTTGGCCGATGATCGCAGCGACCTCGCCCCTGTTGACCTCGAAGGTGACGCCTTTGAGGACCTCGAGATTGCCGAAGCTCTTGCGGACGTCCTTGAGTTCAACGATGGCCGACATTGAGTTTCCTTTCGAGGGCCCTGCTCTGGACCGACAGCGGATAGCAGATCGCGAAGTACATCAGCGCGGCGATCCCGAAATACAGGAACGGCTGAAACGTCGCGTTGTTGATGATCTTGGCGTTATAGGAGAGCTCGGCGTAGCCGACGACCAGCGAAGCAATCGACGTGTTCTTCACGATCTGAACCATGAAGCCGACGGTCGGGGGTATCGCAATCCGCAGCGCCTGCGGCAGGATGACGGCCGTCATGCGCTGCCAGCGGGTGAGGCCGAGACACTCGGCGGCCTCCCACTGCGGCTTCGCCACCGCCTGAATACATCCACGCCAGATCTCGCCGAGATAGGCGCTGGCATATAGCGTGAGCGCAAAGGTGGCAGCCCCGAGCGGCGACAGGGAATCGTAGCCGAAGATGCTCGGGCCGTAGAAGCAAAGGCCCATCAGAACGAGAAGCGGCAGGCCCTGCATGATTTCGATATAGGCAGCCGCCACGCGCGAGACCGCGGCAATCGGTGAGATGCGGGCGAGCCCGACGAGGAAACCGATCAGGCCGCCGAACAGGAAGGTCAGCAAGCTAAGGACAATGGTCCCCCAGAGTCCCTTGAGCAACGAGATGATGAAAGCACTGTTCATTTGCTGTTTCCCGCGCTCAAAGAGGAGTTCCGAGCTTGCGGCGGCGTGGAAACATCGCGAGCCCCAGCAATGTGAAGCCGGCGCGCACAAGCACGGCCAGCATCAGGTAGATGATTCCAAGCACGACGAAGATCTCGAAGTTGCGAAATGTCTCGCTCTGAATGCGGTTTGACATTCCAAAGAGCTCTTCGACGCCAACGGACGAGACAATGCTCGAGGCAAGCATCAGCAGCACATATTGGCTCGACAGGGCGGGATAGACGCGCTCAAGGGCAGGTCGAATGACCACATGCAGATACGTCTGCGCACGGGAAAGGCCGAGGCAGGTCGCCGCTTCGAGCTGTCCGCGATGGATCGAGTCAATGCCCGCCCGAACGATCTCGGTCGTGTAAGCGCCGATGTTGACCGTCAGGGCGATGGTCGCGCCGACCAGGATCGGCAGTCGGATGCCCAGGCTTGCGATGCCAAAGATCAGAAAGTAGGACTGCACCAGCAGGGGCGTATTGCGAATGAACTCGACATAAAGCGAGACGATTGCGCGCGCCCAGGATGGTCCGCCGGTTCGGACCACCGCGCAAAAGGCGCCGATCAGGATCCCGAACACGGTGGAGAAGAAGGTGAGGCGGAGCGTCGTCCAGACACCCTCGAGCAAGAGAGGCCAGTACGCCAGCACGGCTCCGAAGTCGAATTGATATGTCATGAAACTCCGCCTGCTCCACCGTGAGGGACCACATCACTGAGATGCGGCGACGACCTCTTTGGGGAGATCCGTGCCCTGGAACTTCCTGAAGATTTCCTGCAGTTTCCCGTTCGCGATGTTCTTTTTGACCCACGCGTCGACCCATTGCTTCAGCTCCGTGTCCTCTTTGCGCATGCCGACGCCCATGGGAGCGGTGCGGAGAGGGAGTTTGGGTTCGAGATTCTTATCCGGATTCTTCTTGTTGATGAGATCGACCAGGGTCGGCACTTGCGCCACGAGGTCAGCCTGGTTCGATACCACCGCGGTCATGGTCGTGGCTTCGTCTTCGAAGCGGATGATCTGGGCATCGCGGGGCGCCGCCGCGGTCAGGTCGGCGTCGTTGGTGGTCCCGCGCGTGACCGCAATGCGCTTGCCCGACAGGTCGGCGAAGGTCCTGATTTCCATGCTCTTCGGTGCGGCCACAAATGTCGTCGCGCCGGCATAGGGAAGCGAGAACGCGATCAGCTTCTTGCGTTCGTCGGTGATCGACAAGGCCGACATGATGGCGTCGGCTCGATTGGAGAGCAGGAACGGAATGCGGTTCGCGCCGTTCGTTGCGACGACCTCCATCTTCACACCAAGGTCCGATGCCAGCAGCTTGGCCGCCTCGACCTCCGACCCCGTGGGATTGAGGTTCTCGTCCTTGAACGACCATGGCGGCACGCTGAGATCAATGGCGATGCGGATCGTGCCGGCGGCTTTGATTTTCTCCAGCGTGTCGGCGGACGCGGCCTGATTGATCGCCGCAAGCGAGATCATGGTGAATGCGAATATCCTTGCAAGACGTTTCATGCGTCCCTCCTGATTGGAAATGATCGGTCAGAGTGCCGGTGGAAGTGTTTCGCTGATCTCAGCGAGAAGCGGCGCAAGTGTATCGACGATCAACTCGAGCGAATTTTTCCAATTCGTCCTCCCAAAGCTCATCGGATGTTTTGATTGTTTGTTTGAGACGTTATCGAGCGTCGGTTCCGAGGAGAAGCTTATCTTTCGCCTTCGGAAAAAGTCGTCTCACTTCGTGAGACTGCGTCGGCCGATCCTGCCGTTGCGAGGGGTGAATCGGAAACGACAGCAGCGCCTTCACTGGTGCTCCACAGTCCACTGGCCCCGCTTGCGAATAACGGTTGGCCGTTCAGCACTTGCCGAGCATGAAAGAGAACAGCAGGTCGATTTGTCCGTCGAGCATGTGGGTGCCGTCGCGCGTCGCGCAGCCGCGTTTTGCGGCCTCGGCGAGCAACCTCGTCGGCACCGGATCGGTGATGACGTCTGCGACGACCATCTGCGACGTGAGCTCGCTCGGGTCGATGGGAAGCGGATCGCCGTCCCGCAAGCCCGCGGATGTCGCGTTGACGACGATGTCGCAATCCTGCGGAACCGTGCTGCCAATGGAGACTCGGCCCGCGTACGCCGCGCCGAGTTTGTCGAGCAGTGCGTTCTGGCTGTTGGCGTTGACGTCGTGAAACGTCAGGTGGCGTGCGCCTTCCTCCAGCATGGAGACGCCGATAGATGATCCGGCGCCACCGGCGCCGACCATGTACACGCTCTTTCCGCCTATGGTGTGTCCAGCCTTCTTGAGGCCGGCAGTCAGGCCCGCTCCATCGAAATTGTCGCCGAACCAGAGGCCATCGCCCTCGCGACGCATCGCATTGATCGCGCCAAGCACGCGAGCACGCTCCGACAGACGATCGCAGTGAGCGACCGCTCCGAACTTGTGCGGCAAGGTTATGAGGATGCTGTCGATGTTCGGCATCGCCTTGAGCACAGGCAGCGCCGAATCGAGGTTGCCCTTCTCGATATGCAGGGGCACCAGAACGCCGTCATAGCCGGCTTCTCGCATTCGCTCGGTCAACCAGCCCGGTGCAAGGACCTGGGCGATGGGTGAACCGATCAGCGCGTGAACGCGCGTTCTTCCTGTGATCGCCGGGGCCACGACTATGATCCGAGCTCCGTTTGCCGCTCAGGACAATTTCGGCGCCGGCGAGGGCGGCGCCATGGCATAACCTCTGGCCTCGTAGTCGAACTCGTGCAGCTTGTTTACCGCCTCGGCCTTGTTGACGGGGGAAGCGTAGTAAGCCCGTATTTCGGCGATGCGCGTGATATCATCATTGAAGATGTACCATTCGTCGCCGCGGAGGACCTCGCCGATGGCGGTCTTCCAGTGCGTCCATTCGATGACGGCTTCGTGCCCGTTCTCGCTCGCGAGCACCTTTTCGATCGTCCAGCGCGACCCCAAGGTCTTGACGCACCAGACCCAGCCGTCCGCGATCGCCTCGGCCCCACGCCAGGGTGCGCCCGGCAGACCCGGGGGGAAGTAGTGGACGGCGTCGCTCGTGAAGCAATTGATCAGGGCGCTATGGTCGGCGTCGTTGCAGGCCTGGAAGTAACGCCGAATGAGAGCTTCGGCCTGCTGAGCCTTGGTCGGCGCGGCCATCGCCTTACTCCGCCGCCTGCTGACGGGCACGCCATTCGGCGTATTCCTGCAGCGTTGCTTCGTTCGGCGGATAGGTTCCCCAGAGCGGTGCGCCGGCATCGATCTTCGTGAACAAGAACTTCTCGCGAAGCTCCTGCTCGTAGGAATCGTTCGCCAAGTCTTCGGCGATCGTGCGCGGCACGACAACGACACCATCGCTGTCACCGACGATGATGTCGCCGGGATAGACGGCGACATCGGCACAGCCGATCGGCAACTGCATATCGACAGCGCGATGGTAAGCAGGGCGTGTCGATGCCGTGTTGGCCGTGCAGTAGGCGGGAAAGGGCATCCTGGAGATTTCCGTCCCGTCGCGGAATGCCCCGTCGGTGATCGCGGCTGCGACGCCCTTGCGCATCATGCGCGTCATCAGCATGTTACCTGCGGACGCCGCACGGGGATCGTTGCGGCTGTCGATCATCAGGACCTGGCCTGCGCCGATCGCTTCGACCGCCTCCCACTGCATGTTGTCTTCGCCGCGCTTGCGCAGATCCGCGAGATCCCAATCCTTGTCTTCGCGCGACGGAATGAACCGTAGCGTGAATGCCTCGCCTGCGAAGGACCCGGCATTCGGATTGAGTGGCTTCACGCCGACGAGGAACTGCTGGCGATAGTTGCGTTTGAACAGTTGGGTGGTGAGCGTCGCGGTCGAACAAGCCTTCAGCTTATCCAGGGTTTGGTTTGAAATCGGGGCCATTGTGGTCTCTCTCCAGAGGGATCAGCGATCGAATGACGGAGGTTCCTTCAAAGCAGGGCGCCAATGCTCCTTGACTGGAGTCACCATAGCTCTCGTTGGCGCTGGAGGAAGATGCACCGGCTGCGGAAGCGGAGGGATGTCTCATATCGTGAGATCATGTCCGAGCGGCATATCGCTCGATCACATCGATGCTCGGTTCAAAGCCTATTCCGTGGCTGCTCGATGCAGTCACGACGCCGTTGGTGGGTTGTGGTGTCGCGGCGAGCCATGCCTCCGGCTCGACGAACAGAAACTCGACCAGCGTTCCCTCGGACGCGAGAGGCAGCATCGCCAGCGTCGCAAAATACCCCGGCCCGAAGTACGGCGTGTGTGGCATCGCGACCTTTCCCGCCCGTTTGCAAGCTGCCAGGATCTGGAGAAACTCCGACGTGCCGCCGACCTTCGTCATGCTCGGCTGCGGATAGGTGACGGCGCTTATGATGCGGTTGAAATCGAAGGCTGTGCTGGCATTCTCGCCCGTTCCGACGGGGACGCCAGCCGTCTCGATCTCCACCATGCTTTGATAATCGTCAGGTGGAAAGACCGGTTCTTCCACCCAGAGGACGTCGCACGTCCTGAAGGTATCGCGCAGTGCCAACGCTTCCTTCATCGACCAGGCGCAATTGGCATCAACCATGAGGAGAATGTCGGGCCCAATCACCTCTCGAGCGCGCCTGATGATGTCGGGTGCGATCTCATGCAGCTTGATGTGACGATAGCCGAGCTCGAGGGCGCGCTCGCACTGCCTGGCGACAAGATCCTTGTCGCCGTACCTGACGAGACTTGCGTAGGCGGGACGGTGCGATGGACCATCAGCTCCCAGCAGGCGCCAGAGTGGCAGGCCTTGGCGCTTTGCTTTCAAGTCCCAGAGCGCAATGTCGACGCCGGACAGCGCGAAGAGAGTAATGCCGTAGCGGCCAAACAGATGAAGCTTTCGCTGCACGTCCAGGTTCCACGCGGCGATGTCGTCAATGCTTGCCATCGTCACGAAGGGCGCGATCATGTGGTCGACGGCCGCTTTCACTGCCTCCAGGCAGAAATAGGCGAAGGCGTCTCCCCAGCCGACGTTTCCCGCCTCGTCTTCAACCCGAATCAGAACCATGTCGAGCGTGTGCCAGCGAGAGGGAGTGCCGCCCACGCCCTCTCCGCCGTCGGCAAATGGAATTCTTGTCGGAAAGGTCTGCAGCGAGACGATTTTTGGCACGGAGGTGCTGTCGCGATCGGCGGGCATGAATTCTCCTAGAGCATGATCCGGAAAAGTGTGAAGCGGTTTTCCCTCGCGACAAACGCGGAACGCGTTTGCGCGGAGATCATGCTCAAACAATAACCCAAAGCGCGATGACGATTCATCCCAATCTCATCGCGATTTAGAGACTTGCGATCGAGTCTGCGAAGCCGCGCTCGCCGACGTCGATCGACAAGAGGTGACCGGACAGGGGTGCCTTGGTGAGACTTTCCCGAGACAGGCCGGCACGTGCGCTCGTCACGAAGAGCTCGGACAGGGAATTCCCGCCGAATGTGATGCCAGTCGGGTTTGGCACCGGCAGCGCGACCGTTCGCTCGATTTCTCCGCTGTCATTGAGCTTGATCACGCTCCAGCCCTCGGACAGCCCGATCCATGGATTGAAGTTTTCGTCGACGGCCAGGGCGCAAGGCGCGCCCGCGACTTTGGGGATGTCGGCGAACTTGCGCCGCCGGCCGGTCTTACGTTCCAGGGAGTAGATGCACTGGCGACGCGGCTGCGTCGCGAACAGCGTTGCCTCGCCAGCGAAGGCGATGTCGGTCACTTCGCCCTGCAACTCGAACGCGGGCTGGACGCCGGACTGCTTTCGCCATGGGCCGATCCTGCTGAGGTTGGCCTCCACGTCGAATGCGGCGGCCCAAATCTCTCGGTCCGGAGACGCGCGCAGCACTTTGAGCGAGATACCTGGCGTTCCCTTGATGCGCTCCTGACGACCCGATAGATCGTCTATGACGACATCATTGCCGACGGAGAAGGCGATGCCATTTTCGACGAGGCACATCGAGTTGATGCTCTCGGCCAAGGCCTGCAGCGAGATCATGTACGAATTGTCGCCCTCCGCCCTGATGGCAGGCGCCAGCAGATCAGCCCAAACCAATGTCCGCGTACGCAGGTCCCAGCGAGGCGTTGCGCCGATGAACGCCGCGTCTTGTGTCCACACCTTGTAACCGTCCGGCGCATGCCGGGCGCTCTTGATCGTCGGCGCAAGCAGGTCCGAGATTCGCTTTGCGACTTCAACGAGCTCTTGTCCCAACTGCTCGGCGCGCTGCGCGGTGATGCGGAACGTCGGACCGGCCACGCTGATGGCGGCCAACGGCTTCCCGCCGGGATCCAGAATTGCCGTTCCGACGCAGCGCGTGCCGAGGATGATTTCCTCGTCGTCGATTGCATAACCGCGTGCGCGGACGATTGCGAGATGAGCCCTCAATTGCTGGGGATCGCAGATCGTATTGTCCGTGAATTTCGTGAGCTCGCCGCGCAGCGCCAGCTCGAGCTGAGACTCCGAGAGATGGGCAAGAATTGACTTGCCCTGACTCGTGCAATGCATCGGTTTCAGTGCCCCGAGCCTTGCATTCGACCGTTCGGAATGAACGCTTTCGAAACGGCCGAGCGACAGAACATGACTGCCCTCTTGCACCGCAAGGTAGGCTGTCTCTCCCGTCAAGTCGCGTAGTCGCCGAAGTTCAACGGAGGCGATCGATGCGAGATCCGACGACGACCACGCGTTCTGTGCCAAGTCGAGGAAGTTGAAGCCGAGCGTGTAATTTTGAGTTCGAGGATCGGCGCGGATCAACCCGCGCGAGATCAGCGCAGCCAGGATGCGGTAAAGCGTTGCGCGCGGAATGCCGGTTTGCTCGGCGAGTATCGCTTGATCCAGGGAACCCGGCGACCTGCCGATCAATTCGAGGATGTCGCAAGCCTTGCCCAGCAGCGCCGTTCCGGCGACGCTCTTGGGATGGATCAGGTCTGGCGACCACTCGATCTCGCGTTCAGGCATGGCTCGAGTTTAGTTTCAATGGATGAGACGATCCAGCCTGGTGCGCTGCACCAAAGAGCTCAATTGAACTGAGCTGCCCACATCATGGGACTTGGATGCCGGTGGCTTTTGCCGCGCCAGCTCGGAGCTGCGACGCGCCGCCAGCGGGTACGGCTACTGCGTCAGGTGCGCGGAGGAGATGGCCTTCTGAAACAGCGCCGTCAGCGCGTCGCTGATGCTGCTGTCGCTCGACACCTCATAGTAATAGCCGGAGGTTGCGCAGGCCTTCATCTGGGTCGCGATCGAGCTGCGCCAGGGCGCGATGTAGGTGGTGTACCAGCTGTTGTTGGTGATCGCGAGATACGTGGTGTAGAGGATCGCGATGTTGATGCCACGATTCTTGATTGTATCGCAGATCGTGGTGGTGAGCGGCTCCTGGCATCGTCCCGACGAGGTGATGACGGTCTCGGAGCAACTCGACGGGTAATAATAGTCGGCCACACCGTCCGAGATGAAGAATAGCCATTTTTGCGGCGAGGATGCAGTTCCGGTGCCGGGAGTAGGAATCGTGCTGTTCATCGAGGACAGAATGCCGTCGAAGTCGGTGCACATGTCGTTGTTGTAGTTGGTGTAGGGAATCGTCATCAGGTCGACAGAAGAGACGGCCGTCTTGACCGACGAGAGGTTCGACGTGAGCGATGAGATCGTCGTCAGGCCGATGGAGCTGCAATCGCTTCCCATGGTGTAGACCGCCATCCGGTATTGGTTGCTGACGAGCTCGCTTGATGTGGCGGTATCCGTCAATGACTGCGTTGCGGTCCGCACCAGGTCGATCCGCATCGTGATGCCGAGCTTCTTCGCGATCGAATAGTAGCTGCTGGTTTGTTTCGTCTTTTTGGAGCTCGACGTATAGGTGTCGTGGCAGGCGAAGGCGCAACTGTCGGAAGTTGCGGCCTGCAAGGCGGTCATATCAGCAGTGGTCGCGCCAAGCCCCTGCGATGGCGAGTTGTCGAGCAGCACGTAGAAGTCGATATAGCTGGGCAGCGAGGCCGCCGCCGACGAGCTCGCCGAAACCGTCATGGTCTTGTAGCCCACTAGACCCATGAAATAATTCGAAACGGTCAATGTTGCCGTGCCGGTAGCCGTCCGGGTGGTCACGGTATCTGTCACCGTGATGGACACTGAGCTCGTTGTCATGCCGTATGCGGACATCTGCGCGGCATACGTGTTCAGTGCATCGCTCTGTGCCGTGGCTGCGGCGTTTGTGATCTCGCTCTTTGCGGTGGCGACCAGCACCGCGGTGTCGAGTGCTGCCGTCAGCTTGGCTCGGGCCCGCACTGCGAGGGAGTAATCGACCGCGGCGCCGACGGCGGCGAGAACGGGCAGTGATGTAATGGCGAAGATCACGACGACATTTCCGCGGCGATCGGAGCAGAAACGCGAGAGCAGGCGACCAAAACGCGTGGCAGCAAACGTCAACTTGGTGCACCCCCTAAGCGAAGAATTGAGCGCTTCAACGTAGCGCCCAGATGCTTACGGGTCGGTTGCTCAACGCGTGAGGAGACGTTTCCGCAGCGTTGCTGACTGTGTCGCGTACTCGCGGCACAGCGTATCGAATCATCGACGTGGAAAGGTGGGCGCCGATCGTCCCTTGGTACTGCTGAGATTGATTCGGTAGTCGTCCTGGAGCGCCGCTCTCTCATTTGAGCGCAGAAGTGGAGCGTCTCTCCAGAACAGTCGCCGGGGGCAGCCGATGCCACCTTCTCACGCAAGAGGAGGAAGAGAGCTCAGCCTCTTGCGCTCAGCACCGCTCGGGCCGCTGCCACATACTCCCGCCAATGCGTTTCCGCGAAGCGCTCGGCCTGTCGTGCGCAGGTGATGTCGGGCGCGTGCGCGGCCGCGATCATCCTGGCGAAGCGTTCTTCGGCTATCGTCAGGTCCACCACATCGTCGGTTGAAGCCAAGGCGCTGCTTGCGGCCTGCGGCGCGGCGACGAGCCCTGCCATTCCGGCCAACAAAACACGGCGTGATGTCTTCATTGCTTTCATCCTCTCTGGTCCTGATCGCGCGGTTCTGGCAGGCGAGTGTGTCGTTGCGATCACGGCAGGGTAACGGCGTGCGCCCGGACAGTCCACAGATTGCAGATGCGGCTTGACGCTGCGGGCGATCGCGGCCCAACTTGCACGAAGCAATCCGCACCGAGCAATTGTAGGGGGCACCGGCCGCGCCGACGTGCAATCGTTCGGCGGGGCGCGGCTTGGCCGCCTGGCACAGGTCCAGCCCCTCACCCAACCGATCGTGCGGCTCCAGCTCGATCGCATGAACGACGACGGCAACCGCCTGTTCGGTATCACGACGCTTGTCGCGCGGATGCCGAAACCGTCTTGTCAGGTGACTTTGCAACGGAGTTCCTGCGTGGTGGATTTTCGGTAAAGCAAACCCATCGCAATTGTCCGGATGACGGTGCTACGGCTTCTCTTGCACTCACTGATGGACAAAGGCTTTTGTCACGCGTCGACCTTCGCCCGGCAGCGTTGCCCGTCAACAGATCGTTAGCCTTTCCCGCGAAATCGCCCGCTGCGTTATCCTGCCGCAAGGGGCATTGCGGCAGACTGGAACAGATTTCGTCTGGGAGGTTGCGATGCCCCGCTTGACGCCGGAACGAACGTTCCTGGCCGGGAAGATTATCTTCAACTTTGGGCAATCGTCGCTCGATTGCGTGGTGCGCCGCATGTCGGAGGAAGGCGCCACGCTTCAGCTCGAGACCGGTCTTGGCGTACCCGACCAATTCCAGTTGAAGCTTGCGGACGACGAGTTGCTGGCGTGCCGCGTGGTTTGGCGTTCCGATCGCGAGATCGGTGTCGCGCTCGGCACGGCTGGTGGCGAGGCGAGAAACGAGGAGGCGCCGACCCGGCGCGGCGACGCCTTGATGCGTAGCCAGATGCTGGCGCTGCGCGCCGCGCTCGATCACGTGCCGACCGGCATCGTGCTGCTCGACGCGCAGCTCAGGGCGCGCCTGATCAATCGGTCATTCCGCCAGATGTGGCGGCTGCCCCAAGAGGTCGCCGACAGCAATCCCTCGATACTCACACTGCTCTATCACGGACGGGATACGGGAGCCTACGAAGTGCCGGCCGCCGAGCTTGATGCGCTCGTTGCAAGGCGTGTTCGCCAGATCGAGGCAGGAGACCCCACGCCGGTCGATCTGCGCCGAACCAATGGCGATGTCATGCGCGTGCAGTGCACGCCGTTACCTGACGGCGGACGGATGCTGACCTACACGCCCGTCACCGATATCGTGCGCTCCTCCGACGAGCTGAAGCTATTGCGAGATGCGCTGGAGAACGTCCAGGATGGCGTGCTTCTCCTCGACTCCGAACTGAACGCGAGCTTCATGAACCGGCGGATGCGGCGGTTCTGGGAGGTCAGCGACGAGGAGGCAGTAGGCCGGCCAGCCTACGCGTCGCTGGTGCGGCGCGTGCATCGCGCCAGCGCGCCGGATCTGCCCCCAAGCGAACTCGCAAAATTTCCAGCCAAGCGCGTCGAAGAGGTCAAGGCCGGCGATCACGTGCGTGACCTTCAGACGCCGGACGGTAGGCGCATCCGCGCCCATTGCACGACGATGTCGAATGGCGGCCGCATGCTGACCTATGTCGATATCACCGATCTTACGCAAAAGGCCAAGATGCTGGAGACGCTGGCCACCACCGATCCGCTCACCGGCCTCTTCAACCGCCGCCATTTCCTGGAAAGCCTCGATGCCGAATGGAGTCGCTTCCAGCGCTACTATCGCTCGGTGTCGGTGTTGATGCTCGACATCGATCACTTCAAGTCGGTCAACGACCACTACGGCCATGCGGTCGGCGATGCCGCGATCAAGACGGTCGCTGCCGCATGCCTCGATGGCAAGCGCAAGTCTGATATCATCGGCCGTCTCGGCGGCGAGGAGTTCGCGGTTCTCCTGCCCGAGACCAGCCTGTCCCGCGCCAGAACGGTCGCCGAGCGCATCCGCAAGCGCGTGATGTGCTCGCATATCGCCGCCCACAAGATCCAGTTCGGCGTCACCGTGAGCATTGGCATCGCCGAGGCCAGCGTCAGCATGTCCGGCACCGATGCGTTGATGAGCGCGGCCGATCACGCGCTCTACCAGGCCAAGGCCGGAGGTCGCAATCGCTGCATTGCCTGGTCGCCACCGCTGCCCGCAAGCAAGGCGGCGGAGTGATCGCCGAAGTCGCTTCTATTTCTACCGTGTCACAAGCACTCTTCCTCATCCTGAGGAGCGCGGAACGCGCGTCTCGAAGGATGGCCGCGGGTGATATCCGGGCCTTCATGGTTCGAGACGCGCTCCGCGCTCTTCACCATGAGGGTCTTGTGACGCAGTAAGACTAATCCGGCACCGGCACATCGAACGTGTTCAGCGTGACCGAGACCATGCAATAGACACCGACGAGATAGGACAATTCGGCTGCGCCGTGCTCGCCGAACTCCTTCACCGCGGCGCGCCAGGTCAACTCGGGCAGCACGCCGCCGCTCACCAGTGCGGATGCCATGTCGTAGGCGACGGCTTCCTGCTTGGTCAGGTCGACCGGCCG
Source organism: Bradyrhizobium sp. UFLA05-108 (assembly GCF_059803455.1). NCBI lineage: Bacteria > Pseudomonadati > Pseudomonadota > Alphaproteobacteria > Hyphomicrobiales > Nitrobacteraceae > Bradyrhizobium > Bradyrhizobium sp. UFLA05-108. The sequence continues at coordinate 97,061 of NZ_JBANAZ010000001.1, forward strand.
TTGGCCGGCCACGATGGTCGCGAGCTTCTCATCCGACAGGCCGCGCTGCTCGGCGACCAGCACATGGGCATAGAGTTCGTAGCCGGAGCGGAAATGCGAGCCGGTGACGAGGATCGCGACCTCGCGCACCGGCGCCGGCAGCAGCGGATTCGATGCGATCGCCTTGACCAGATCCCACACCGGCCTGCCGAAACGCGGTTCGCGGAGCCAGGGATTCCACGGGCCGAGCAGCGCGCCGTCCTCGCGCATGTTCACAAAGCCCTTGAAATGATCCTTGATGCCCGCTCGCATGTCGTCATACAGCGGCTTCTGCTCGGCGGTCAGCTCTTTCGGATCGAGAATGGGAAGGCGCATGGCAGCTCTCCTCGTTCAGGGAGTGCCGAACGTTGCCCGGGCAGCGGCGCAAGGCAAGTGAAGTTGCCGTGACATGCGCGTCGCGATCCTGGTGGCATGGAGGCGCCGCTGCAACCGTGCTATGTTTTGGCGGGAGTCGCAGGCCGCACAACGAATTGAGGCGCCCGTGTCCTGGGTCTGCCAATTTGGACAATAAGCTTCTTGCTAAATGGATTTGAGATGAGAAAGGTTCTGGTTTTCGCTTTGGCCATTGTGATGCTGCTTGGAGGTCTGTACGTCGCGGGCCTCCAATTGTTCTTCAGCAGCAAGATCTATCTTTGGTTCGTCATTGGCGGGGTCACGGTGGCTACGGTGGGCGCCCATCTTTTGTGGACCGATATTCTCGCTCCAATGCTCAATATCCAAGCTAAAGACTGATTTTGCTCGTTGAACCGCTTACGCCACCGGTTCGCCAAGTGTGTGCATCAGCCGGTTGGCCCAGCCGAAGATCGCGGCCGACAGCACGAGGTCGAGCTGTTCGAGCCCGCTGAGGCCAGCGTCCGCCAATCTGCGCGCGTCGTCCGTCGTAGCCTCGATCGGCGTCGTCGATAGTTTCGTGGCGAAATCGAACAGTGCCTGCTGTCGCGCCTCCAGCCTGGCGTCGCGCTCGCCGGCAAAGATCTCCTCGACCACATCGTTCTGCCCCGTGAGGCCGATGAAGCGTGAGGCGTGAACGGCAGCACAATAGATGCAGCGGTTGACGATGGAGGCGCTGAGCGCGCCGAGCTCGCGCTCGGCAGTGGACAGGCCATCCTTGCCGTACATGATCATGTTGAACAGCGGCGAGCGGACCTCGAGCGATTCCGGATCATGCGCCAGCGTCAGCACGTAAGGCGACACGCCCTTGTTCGACGGCGTGACTTTCATCGCCGCGAGCTGCTCCGGCGTTGCGGAGGCGAGCTCTACCGGGGTGACGTAGGGCGACCAGGTCGGGATCGTGGCAGTGAAGCTGTGAACGACCTCGCTCATCTGGCCTCGACTGCCTTGAGAAGTTTCAGGCCGGCAACGACCCGCAACTGATAGTTCACGAAAGCGGCGAGTTCAGACAGCCGCACGATGTCGGCCTCGCTGACCCCGGCGGCCTTCAGCGTCTCGACGTCCTGTCGCGTCGCCTCGCGCGGGGAGAGCGTCAGGAGGTCGGCGTGGCGCGCCATGGCGTCGTTCAGCGCATCGCCGCAGGCTCCGCCGGGCTCGGCGAGGGTGGCGACATCCAGATCATGCGAATGCGCGAGATAGGATTCGTAGTGCGCAGTCAGGGCGGCATCGCCGACATGCCGGCACATCCGCGCCGCGAGCGCCGCGCGCAGGCCGTGGCTCAGCCCGCCGGGTTCGCGCGGCAGCAGCACCGCGTCATGCGCAGCTTCACTCAGGCGCAGGATCTCAGCGCGCGTTTTCAACGCCTGATTAAGCCGCGATCCCTCGGGCACGCCGGCCATCGTTTCGATCAGCGTGGTCACGCACCACCTCGTGAGTTCCGTGGGTTTGCGACATCCGCGACCGTAAAGCTGAGCGGCTTGCCCGTCTCCAGGAAGGCCGACAACTCGGCTTCATACGGCGCGGGATCGAGCCCACGCGCGGCGAGCCATTGTGGCTCATAGTAGGTCTGACGGTAGCGCTCGCCGGAATCGCAGATCAGCGTGACCAGCGAACCCGTCTCACCCGCGTTACGCATCTCGTTGGCGAGCCGGCACAGCGCCAGGAAATTGGTTCCGGTTGAGCCGCCGACCGCACGGCGCAGCCGGCGCGTCAGCAAATTCATCGCCGCGATCGTCGCGGCGTCCGGGATCTTCATCATGCGGTCGACGAGCCCGGCACGAAGGATGGCTCGCAACGCGGACGGCCGACGCCTTCGATCAGCGAGGGCCGCTCGCAGGTCTGCGTGCGATCCTGGGTCCGGAAGCACTCGAAGAAGGCGGAATGCTCGACGTCGGCGACGCAGAGTCGCGTTTGGTATTGCCGATAGCGCAGATAGCGCCCGATGGTTGCCGAGGTGCCACCGGTGCCGGCGCCCATCACGATCCAGTCCGGCACCGGGCGTGGCTCGCCCTTGAGCTGGGTGAAGATCGACTCGGCGATGTTGTTGTTGCCGCGCCAGTCGGTGGCGCGCTCGGCAAAGGTGAACTGGTCCATGTAGTGGCCGTTCAGGCGCGCGGCGAGCGCGGCGGCCTCCGCATAAAGCGCGCGGCCGTCGTCGATCAGATGGCAGTTGCCGCCATAATGCTCGATCGCGGCGATCTTCTCCGCCGAGGTCGTGCGCGGCATCACCGCATAAAAGGGTACGCCGATCATCTGCGCGAAATAGGCTTCCGAGACCGCCGTCGATCCCGATGACGCCTCGATCACTGGCGTACCTTCGCCGATGTGACCGTTGCAGAGCGCGTAGAGGAACAGCGAACGCGCGAGGCGATGCTTCAGGCTGCCGGTCGGATGGGTCGATTCATCCTTCAGATAGATGTCGATGCCGGCGAGCGCCGGCATGATGAGGCGGATCAGGTGGGTATCCGCCGAGCGGCACTGATCGGCCTCGATCGCCGCAACGGCCTCGTCCACCCAGCCGCGCCTGTAGGCCGGTCCGACCGGGTTTTGGTGGCGGAAAGGGACTGGCTCCATCGGCATGGCAAAAATCTCTCATAATTCTTCTTGCGCATCAAGAAATATTGTTCATGCTATATCCGAATAATGCAAGCGCGCTGCCCATGAACAATGAAATTATCGACATCCGGCTCTTGGAGGCCTTCGCGGCGGTGATGTCGGCCGGCAGCATCACCGGCGCGGCGCGGTTGCTCGGCCGCTCGCAGCCGGTCGTGACGCGCCAGATCCAGGACCTCGAGGCCGATGTCGGCTACCTCCTGTTCTCCCGCAACGGTCCGCGCATCAGCCCGACGCCGAAGGGCGTGCTGTTTCATGCCGAGGTCGAACGGCTCCTGATGGGCCTGAAACACATCCGCCAGCGCGCCAACGCGATCGGCGCCGGTGCGTTGCCTGTACTGAGTCTCGCGGCGATCCCGGCGCTGGCCGCGGGCTTCGTCCCGGCCGCGCTTGCCGCGCTGGAGCGCGAGCTGCTGCCGGGGCAGGTCCATGTGCAGGCGCTCTCGGCTGAGAACGTCGTGCAGTCGGTGCTGTCGCAATCGGTGGATTTCGGGCTCGCCAGCCTGCCGGTCCAGCATCCCGGCCTCGACGTGCAATGGGTCTGTGAGGTGCCGTGCGTCGCTTGCCTGGCGATGGATCATCCGCTCGCGAAGAAGAAGGTGATCCGGCTCAAGGATCTCGGCGGCGCCCGTCTGCTGACGATGGCCAATCCCTACCGTCTGCGCCGCCGGGTGGACGAGGCGCTGGAACGCGAGGCCGTGCTGCCTGCGGAGGTCATCGACACCAATTCCTCGATGACCGCGATCGCGATGGCCAAGCAGTCGCTCGGTGTCGCCATCGTCGAGCCGGTGCTGACGTCGAGCCTTCCGGTGGAAGGCGTCGTCACCCGGCGCTTGGATGTCGTTATTCCCTTCCTGTTTGCCGCGCTCTCGCCGACCGGACGCGAGCTGACGCCGACGGTCGTCTCCCTCAACGACGCACTACGCGCGGCGGTGGCGCTGATGCCCGGCGCGAAGCTGCACAGCGGCGCGGCCGCAAGCCTCGAGCCCGATGAGGCGGCCGGCGAATTCGAGAAAGCCAATTCATGACGATGATGACGCCAAACGCGGCCGGCCTTGCGGCGCTCGAAGAACGACTCAAGCAGGACCTTTCGTGGCTGGAACTGCCGGCCAAATCCTGGGTGCCACGTCGCGTCGTGAACGGTGAGGCCACCGTCGACGTCGTGATCGTCGGTGCCGGCATGGCGGGCCTCGTTGCATCGGCCATGTTGAAGCGGCTTGGCGTCGACAACCATTTGGTGCTCGACCGTGCGCGCGCCGGCGAGGAGGGACCGTGGGTCACGTTCGCGCGGATGCGCACGCTGCGCTCGCCAAAGGAGCTGACCGGCCCCGCGATGGGAATGCCGGCGCTGACCTTCCGCGCGTTCTATGAAGCGCAATACGGCCGCGACGCCTGGAGGACGCTCGACCGCGCGCCGCGCACGATGTGGATGGATTATCTCGTCTGGTACCGCAAGGTGCTCAACCTGCCGATCCGCAACGAGGTGACGGTCGAGCGCATCCGCGCGCGTGCCGACGAGCTGTTCGAGCTTGATGTCGGCGAAGGTGGCGCGCCGCGAAAGATCCTGGCCCGCCATGTCGTGCTGGCGACGGGACGCGACGGTCTCGGCGGCGCCTACGTGCCGCCGCTGGCGAACAGCATCGACCGACGCTTCTGGGCGCATTCCTCCGATACGATCGACTTCGAAAAGCTGCGGGGCAGGCGTGTCGCCGTGGTCGGCGCGGGCGCATCCGCGATGGACAATGCGGCGGTCGCGCTGGAGAGCGGCGCCGCGCGGCTCGATCTCTTCATTCGGCGCGCGGATATTCCGCGCATCAACAAGTTCACGGGCATTGGCAGCCAGGGCGTCGTACACGGCTTTGCAGGCCTGTCCGACGCGTGGAAATGGCGCTTCCTCGATCACACGCTGAAGGCGCAGACGCCACCACCGCGCCAGAGCGTGCTGCGCGTCTCCGCCTATCCGCATGCGCATTTCCACCTGGCAAGTCCGATCGATGATCTCGTCATTGAGGGCGACCACCTTGTCGTGACGACGCCGAAGGGGCGCTATGAGACCGACTTCATGATCTTCGGCACCGGCTTCAAGGTCGACCTCGCGTTACGGCCTGAGCTTAGGGAGTTCGCACCGCATATCCGCTTCTGGCGCGATCGCTGCCCGACGCCTGTGGGCATGGACAATGCCGAGCTGGAAGGCTCGCCCGATCTCGGCGACGTCTTCCAATTTCAGGAGAGGGTAGCCGGCGCCTGTCCAATGCTGTCGCGGCTCTACTGTTTCAACTATCCGGCGACGCTCAGCCACGGCAAGCTCTCGGGCGACATCCCCGCGATCAGCGAAGGCGCCGACCGGCTCGCACGCGGCATCGTCCGTCGCCTCTTTGTCGAGGATCGCGAGATCCACTTCGCCAATCTCAAGGCGTTCGCCACGGCCGAAATTCTCGGCGACGAATGGATCGACGCCGACGCCACCCACCAACCCGCCGAGTAACCCAGCAACCGGACAGGCAAGCGCGAGATGCAGACGAACAAAAAAGCCATCGTGGCAGCGATCGCCGGCAATGCGATGGAATGGTACGACTTCACGGTGTTCGCGCTGATGACGCCGGTCATCAAGAACCTGTTCTTTCCGGTCGACCCGAAAGTCCCGGGCAGCGAGATCAACGCGCTGCTGCTCACCACCGCGCTGTTCGGCACCGGCTTCTTCATGCGGCCGGTCGGCGGTCTCGTGCTCGGCTATTTCGGCGATCGCAAGGGGCGGAAGGCGGCGATGACGCTCGGCATGGGCATCATGGCGCTCTCGGTCGCGCTACTAGCGTTGACGCCAACCTATGCGACGGCCGGTATCGCCGCGCCGTTGATCGTGCTGCTGGCGCGGCTGCTGCAGGGTTTTTCCGTCGGGGGTGAGTTCGGCACCTCGACCGCCTATCTGATCGAGGCGGCTCCTGCCGGCCGCACCGGCTTCTACGGCTCCTGGCAGATCGCAGGCCAGCTCATGGCGAACGTGCTGGGCGCAGTGCTCGGTGCCATCCTCACGCTGACGTTCACGCAGCAGCAGCTCGCGGCCGGCGCCTGGCGCATTCCGTTCTTCGTCGGCCTCGTCATCGTTCCGATCCTGCTCTACATGCGCGCCAAGGTCGTCGAGCCCGAAGCCTCCCGGCGCAACATGGCGGCCGTGCACAAGGAGCACTTCATCGCCGCCCTGAAACATCCCGGCCGCAATTTCCTGATTGGCATGGGCATGGTGGTCGCGAGCGCCGTCTCGTTCTACGTCACGTTCGGCTACACCGTCACCTATGCCAAGGAGGTGCTGAAGCTGCCGTTGATGCAGAGCTTTCTGGTGCAGATGATCGCGGCGATCGTGATGGTGGTCGTCGTCCCCATCGCTGGCGCCGTGTCCGACCGCTATCCGCGCAAGCCGCTGCTGCTCGCCTCGCTCACCGGCTATTTCGTCTCGCTCTATCCGCTCTATGCCTGGGTGATCTCCGAGCCGTCGATCGCAAAGCTCCTGGTTGCCCAGGTCGTGATTGGCTTCTTCAGTGCGTTCTTCCTCGGCGTCTACTGCACCACGCTGGTCGAGCTGTTTCCGATCCGCGTCCGTTCGACCGCGCTTGCGATCGTCAACAATGTCGCGGTGCTGATCTTCGGCGGCTTCGCCCAGTTCTTCGTGACCTGGCTGATCGCGCTCACCGGCTCTCCGCTCGCGCCGATCTTCTACGTCATGATCGGCGTCGGCCTCGGCCTGATCTCGGTGATCGCGATGCGGCCCGAGGACAGCGAGCGGGGCGTGGCCGTGGCGGAGCGCGTCGCCGAACAGGTCTCGTGACGCCGCGCGCCGCTCAAAGCGCGATGAGATGAGGATCTCATCGCGCTCCGGATCATGCTCTAGAACTCCAGCGGTGCGTTGTCGACGACCTCCTTCATCACGAAGAAGGTGCGGGTCTGGCGCGCGCCCGGTAGCGCGATGAGCTGCTCGGCGTGGATGCGGTTGAAGTCCTCCATGTCGCCGACCCGGATTTTCAGGAAATAGTCGAAATCGCCGGCGACGAGGTGGCAGTCGAGCACGCATTTCAGCTTCGCCACCGCCTGCTCGAAGAGCGCAAAGCTTTCCGGCGTCGAGCGGTCGAGCACGACGCCGACCATCACCAGCGTGCCCTTGGCCACCTTCTTCGGCGCGACCATCGCGCGCACCGAGGCGATAAAGCCGTCCTCGAACAGGCGCTGGGTGCGGCGATGACAGGTGGCGGGACTGATGGCAGCCGTTTCGGCCAGCTCCGCATTGCTGAGCCGGCCGTTATTCTGCAGCAATCGCAATATCTTAAGGTCGGTGCGATCGAGTCTTCCGGACATGGAAGATAATTCCGTTTTTGAGATATATTATGAGAGAAAAGATATCATCATGCGGCTGCAGTGCAAGACTCGGTGAAAGTCTAGCGCAATATTCGAGAGCACATTTCATCTGAGGAGTGATAGTTCCTCCCTTCAGTTCAACGCCAGATCGGGATGATTTCGCATGAAGCTGGAAAAATTCGAGCGCTATCCACTGACCTTCGGGCCGACCCCCATCGAGAAACTGGAGCGGCTGTCGAAGCATCTCGGCGGCAATGTCGAGATCTATGCCAAGCGTGAGGACTGCAATTCCGGTCTTGCCTATGGCGGCAACAAGCTGCGCAAGCTCGAATACATCATTCCCGATGCCATTGCCTCGAATGCCGACACGCTGGTGTCGATCGGCGGCGTGCAGTCCAACCACACCCGCATGGTCGCCGCTGTCGCGGCCAAGATCGGCATGAAGTGCCGCCTGGTGCAGGAAGCCTGGGTGCCGCACGAGGACGCCGTGTACGACCGCGTCGGCAACATCCTGCTGTCGCGCGTGATGGGCGCTGATGTACGTCTCGTCGAGGACGGCTTTGACATCGGCATCCGCAAGAGCTGGGAGCAGGCGATCGATGAAGTGAAGGCCGCGGGCGGCAAGCCCTACGCGATTCCGGCCGGCGCCTCCGTGCACAAATATGGCGGCCTCGGCTATGTCGGCTTCGCCGAAGAGGTGCGCAAGCAGGAGCAGGACCTCGGCTTCAAGTTCGACTACATCGTCGTCTGCACCGTCACCGGCTCGACCCATGCGGGCATGCTGGTTGGATTCGCCGCGGACGGCCGTGCGCGAAAAGTGATCGGTATCGACGCCTCCTTCACCCCTAGCCAGACCAAGGCACAGGTTCTTTCGATCGCGCAGAACACGGCAAAACTCGTCGAACTCGGCAAGGAGATCGTCGAAGACGACGTCGTGCTGGTCGAGGACTACGCCTATCCGACCTATGGCGTGCCGTCGGAAGAGACCAAGGAAGCCATCCGCCTCACCGCGCGTCTCGAAGGCATGATTACCGACCCCGTCTACGAGGGCAAGTCGATGCAGGGCCTGATCGACCTCACCAAGAAGGGCTATTTCGAGAAGGGCGCGAAGATCCTCTACGCCCACCTCGGCGGTGCGCCCGCGCTCAACGGCTACGCCTACGCGTTCCGCAACGGCTGAGGTCGGCCCGGATCGCGCCCTCCTGCCGGTGTCGTCCCGGCGAAGGCCGGGACCCATCAGGCAGTGGTTTGGCGAAGACTCTGGGTTGCCAGCTCGCGCAACTCCGCCCTGTGGTCATCGCGACGAGCGCAAGCGCTCGCGCGGGGATCCCGGATCAGCGCTCCGCTTCGCTGCGCTTGTCCGGGATGACAGCGGAAATATGGCGCGCTCTATCGCGTCCTGACCAGCCGCAGCAGCTCCTCGCCGTAATGCTCGAGCTTCTTGTCGCCGATGCCGGCCACGTTGCGCAGCTCGTCCAGCGTCGTGGGCCAGGCGCGCACGATGCCGTCGATCGTTGCATCATGCAGCACGACATAGGCGGGCACGCCGCGCTCGCGGGCGACCTCGGAGCGCCAGGCGCGCAGGCGTGCGCGCAATTCGGGATCAACGTCGCCCTGTGGCGCGCTAGCGGCGGGTGCAAGGTCGCCGCGGCGGGATTTTGCGCGGCTGGCGCGAATGCGCGAGCCAGGGGCTTCCTCGCGTAGCCAGACTTCCGTCTCGCCGCGCAAGACGCCGCGTGAGGACTCCGTCAGCTTCAGCGCGCCGAAAGCCTCGCTGTCGCTCTGCAGGTGCCCCATCGCCACCAATTGCCGCAGCACCGTGCGCCACTGCTTCTCGTTGAGCTCGCGGCCGATGCCGAACACCGACAGCTTGTCGTGGCCGAACTGCGTCACCTTCTCGGTCAAACGTCCCACCAACACGTCGATCAGGTGCATGGCGCCGAAGCGCTGTCCGGTGCGATAGACGCAGGACAAGAGCTTCTGCGCCAGCACCTTGCCGTCGCGCATTTGCGGCGGTGTCAGGCAGTTGTCGCAATTGCCGCAACTCTCCGCCGTAACCGTCTCGCCAAAATAGGCAAGCAGCCGCCTGCGGCGGCAATGCGCCGTCTCGGCAAGCCCAACCAGCGCGTCGAGCTTGCCGATCGATGCCCGCTTGAACGCGTCGGAAGCGGCGGACTCGTCGATCATCCGGCGCTGCTGCACGATGTCGGAGAGGCCGTAGGCCATCCAGGCGGCGGACGGATTGCCGTCGCGGCCGGCGCGCCCCGTCTCCTGGTAATAGGCCTCAATGCTCTTGGGCAGGTCGAGATGCGCGACGAAGCGCACGTCCGGCTTGTCGATGCCCATGCCGAAGGCGATGGTCGCGACGATGACGATGCCGTCTTCGTTCAGGAAACGATCCTGGTTGCGCGAGCGTACGCTGCCGTCGAGCCCGGCATGATAGGGCAGCGCCGGAATGCCGGCATCGCTCAAGGCGGCAGCGACCTCCTCGACCCGGTTGCGCGACAGGCAATAGACGATGCCCGCATCGCCGGCATGGCGCTCCCTGATGAACTCCTTCAGTTGCGCCACGGAATTGCGCTTATCGACTATCTCGTAGCGGATGTTCGGCCGGTCGAAGCTGGAGACGAATTGCGGCGCGTCCGCGAGTTGCAGCCGTTCGACGATCTCCTTGCGCGTCAACTCGTCGGCGGTGGCGGTGAGCGCGATCCGCGGCACGTCGGGAAAGCGCTCGGCGACGACCGAGAGCGCGACATATTCAGGACGAAAATCATGGCCCCATTGCGAGACGCAGTGCGCCTCGTCGATCGCAAACAGCGCGACCCTGGCCTGCGCCAGCATCGACAGGCAGCGCGGCGTGACCAGCCGTTCGGGCGCGACATAGAGCAGGTCGAGATCTCCGGCGATCAGGCGCCGCTCGACCTCGGAGGCCTCTTGCGGCGTCAGCGAGGAGTTCAGCGCGGCCGCGTTGACGCCGGATTCGATCAGGCCCGCGACCTGGTCGCGCATCAGCGCGATCAAAGGCGACACCACGATGCCGCAGCCTTCGCGCAACAGTGACGGCAACTGGTAACACAGCGACTTGCCGCCACCGGTCGGCATCAGCACCAGGCAATTGCCGCCTGCTGTCACATGCCTGATAATCTCGCCTTGCGCACCGCGGAAACCGGAGAGCCCGAACACCGAATGCAGCACCGACAGCGCGTCGCGGCCCTCGGCTGGCGCGGTCTGCGGGGCGGTGGAGGGGGCGGACATGGGCGTGTCGGTCCGGGCCGTGAGATTCGGTCAACGGCAGTGGCATGGCGAGGCGGCGGTGGCAAGGGTGTTTGCGCGGAACGGACGCTCTTCTCCTCTCCCCCTGTGGGAGAGGTGCCAAGCGAAGCTCGGCGGGTGAGGGGTTTCTCTCCGCGCGTGGATCTGGCGCAATGTGATGCGCGGAGAGCCCCCCTCATCCGGCGCTTCGCGCCACCTTCTTCCGCAAGGGGAGAAGGGAAGAAGTGTGCTACGCCCCAATTCGGCGTAGGGCTTCAGCGACCGTCACGATCGGAACGTCGCGCTTCTGCGCCGCCTTCAACGCGTGGTGCAACAGCGACGGCGTGCAGCCATAGGGGCTCGGCCGATTGACGACGTCGTGGCCGTAGAAGATCAGCCAGCCGCCGCTGGCCAGGGCCTCGTCCAGATAGCGATCGACGCCGCCGACATCGATATCCTTGTCGACCAGGGGAGACGAGCGCAGGAACTGCAGGTCGATGACGTCGCGATTGACGCCGGGAAGGATCCCGCGTGCTGAGCGGAAGCTCTTGGTGAGCTGCGGCTTGCGCCAGATCGAGGCGAGACCATACGGATAGGCAAAGTTCTCGAGCTTGATCGTCGGATCGAGCGCGTGAAAATAGTTACGGTTCAGCTCAATCTCGCGCGCCAGCGTGGCCTCGTCGAGATCCACCGCGCGGCGATGCGAGAAGGTGTGGCAAGCGATCTCGTGGCCGCGATCATGAAGCCGCAGGATGGCGTCGTTGGACAGCCCGAGCCAGTGATCGGACTTCTGGCCAATTTGGCTGCCGGCCAGATAGAAGGTCGCGCGGCCGCCATACTCTTCCAGCATGGGGGCGCCACGGCTCGCGGCGCTGTCGGGAGCATCATCGAAGGTGAAGCTGACCATCGGCGCGTGGGTCGGCAGCCGATGCGGCATCACGGCAAAATGCCGAGCCAGCCGATTGCTTACGCGTCCGTTGATTGCCGACCACACCAGGTTGTTTCCCTGTATTTCCCAAACGGGCGGTAGCAATGAACCATCCGCCCTTGGCCGAACGCAAGTTGTACAAGTCGTTATGCCTAACGAGGAAACCACCCCGCCCTTCAGCGCAGAGACAGCGGTGCGGCGGCATCCTCGGCGAGAAAATCGAGCCAGTTCCTGAAAAGCACGGCAGCAGCGCTGCCGGCGGCGATATCGCCGCGCAAATTCAGCGCAGGCAGTTCGCTCGCCATTGCCGGATGACGCTGATGCCTAGCGCGCTTTTCGAAGCGGCTGAGCTTCTCCTCGGTCGCCGCGTCGAAATAACTCGTGGGTAGCGCTGGATAGGCCTCGCGCTCGCGCGCGAGGAAACGGCCGATATCGCGCAGATATTCACGCTGCAGCGACAACGCGTCATACTCGGGATGGCCCTGGAAGAACACGAACCGGCTGGCATACTGCCGGGCGAAAACGTCAACGCCCGCCTTTGCCGAGCGTGTCAGCACCTGGTAACCATGCTTGGTGAGGTCGGCTTCCGCGACCTCATTCAGTCGCGAGTGCGAGACTTTGAGATGCGCCGGCGCGGCACGCGTGAGCGGATCGTTCGCGATCGTCTCGCAGTCGAAAATGCCGTGGCATTTGACGGCAAGCGGCCGCCGCACGATCCGGTCGAGATGCAACACCGCTGCATGCGCGGCAAGGCACGACCAGATCGCCGAGCGCGTATTGGTCCGCGCCCAGTCGATGATGTCGGTGAGATCGCGCCAATAGGGCTCCTGGTCGAGATCGGGCGCGACCGGCTCGGCGCCGGTCACGATCAACCCATCGAATCTTTGCCGCGTCAGATCGGAGAGATCGGAATATTCGCTCTCGACATGCCAGCGCGCCTCCGGCGAACGCTTGACCGAGGGCAGCGAGAAACGCTGGAAGCGGATACGGCGCCCGCGCCCGGCGGCTTGCAACAGCTTCATGAACTGTCGCTCGGTCGCCTTCAGTGCCGGATCCGGCATGTTGTTGATCAGCCCGATGGTGATCTCGCGGCCGTCACCGCGCGCGTCCTCCAGCGCCGGCACCAGGGCCGGGCTCAAAATACCTTGATCCTTGTCGATCAAGATGGTCATCGGCGCTGCCGTCTACTCCGCAGCTTGAAGCCGTTTCGACGGGCAGGCCTTTGCCAGCGCTTGGTCGATGTCTTCGATGATGTCGGCGATATGCTCGATGCCGATCGAGAGGCGGATCGTCTCCGGCAGCACGCCGGCGGCACGCTGCTGCTCCGCTGACATCTGGCGGTGCGTGGTCGAGGCCGGATGACAGGCGAGTGATTTTGCATCGCCGATGTTGACGAGTCGCGTGATCAGCTTCAGCGCGTCATAGAACGCCTTGCCGGCCTCCATGCCGCCCTTGATACCGAAGGTGAACAGGGACGAGCCGTTGCCGGCGAGATATTTCTGCACCAGTGCGTAATATGGGCTGTCCGGGAAGCCGGCATAGTTGACCCAGGCTACGCGCGGATCAGCGCGCAGGAATTCCGCGACCTTGCGTGCGTTCTCGACGTGGCGCTCCATGCGCAGCGCCACGGTCTCGATACCCTGGAGTAGCAGAAAGGCGTTGAAGGGCGACAGCACCGAACCCATGGTGCGCTGATAGATGCTGCGCGCGCGCTCGATGAAGGCGGTCTTGCCGAATCGCTCGGCATAGACGAGTCCGTGATAGGACGCGTCGGGCGTGTTGAAGGCCGGGAAACGTGCGGCGCGCTGCGCCCAGGGAAAACTTCCGGAATCGACGATCGCGCCACCGAGCGTGGTGCCGTGGCCGCCCAGAAATTTCGTCAGCGAATGCACGGAGATGTCGGCGCCGTAGTCGAACGGCTTGAGCAGGATCGGCGTCGCCACCGTGTTGTCGACGATCAGCGGCACGCCATGGGCATGTGCGATCTTCGCCAGCGCCTCGATGTCGCAGACATTGCCGGCAGGATTGCCGATGGTCTCGGCGAACACCGCGCGCGTGCTCTCGTCGATCAGGCGCGCGAGCGCTTCGGGCTTATCGCTCTCAGCGAAGCGGCCCGTGATGCCCTGGCGCGGCAGGATGTGGGAGAGCAAGGTATGCGTGGTGCCGTAGAGCTGCGGTACGGAAACGATGTTGCCGCCATGATCGGCGATGTTGACGAAGGCGAAATGCAGCGCCGCCTGTCCGGTTGCGACCGCAAGCGCGCCGACGCCGCCTTCGAGCTCGCTGATGCGCTTCTCCAGCACCGCGGTGGTCGGATTGGCGATACGGCTGTAGCGATAACCTTCCGCTTCGAGATTGAAGAGAGCTGCGCCATGATCGGCGCTGTCGAACGCATAGGCCGCAGTCTGGTAGATCGGCACGGCGACCGCATGCGTGGTCGCTTCTGGTTCGTAGCCGGCGTGAATAGCGATCGTTTCGTTGCGCATCGTCCACCTTCGCGTCCAGCGGGTCGCACTTTTGGGCACGTCAGTGGATGTGCGTTATCCGCCGTCCTCGTGTTAGAGGCGGGTGGTAAAGCGGGCAATAATTCGTCTAGAGATCGACGAAGTAACCCTAACGATTGATGCCGAATTAGCTAAAATTTGAATCAGGTTGCCGGCGCAGTCTGCGAACGCTCCTTCGTCACTTCGAGACCGCCCGCCGGACCTGTTCGCCGATCTGCGAGAGCACGAGCTGCGCCTGCGGCAGGATCGCGCCCATGGCGTGGAAATTGTGAACCATGCCATCGTGGCAGACATGCTCGACGACGACGCCGGCCGCCAGCAGCTTGCGCGCGTAGGCGTTGCCTTCGTCGCGCATCGGGTCGAACTCGGCGGTGTGGATGATCGCCGGTGGCAAACCGGCCAGTCGCGTCGCGCGGAGCGGCGAGATGCGCGGATCGGCGGCGTCGGTCCCGTCCGGCAGATAATCGGCGAGATCGGCGTCGATCGTGACGCGATCGATCAGGTGATTCTCGGCGAAGGCCTCGCGCGAGGGCGAGGTCTCCTCGAAATCGAGCACCGGGCAGATCAGGCATTGCGCGACGATGGAGAGCCCGGCGTTCTGCGTCGCCTCCTGGCACACGACGGCGGCAAGCGTTGCGCCGGCGGAATCACCGCCGATCACCAGCCGCTCGGCGTCGATGCCGAGGAGCGAAGCGTTTCGCGCCACCCATTCGGTCGCCGCGATCGCGTCGTCGATCGCGGCAGGAAATTTGTGCTCGGGCGCGAGGCGGTAGTCGACCGATACCAGGCGGCAACCGGTCACGTGCGCGATGCCGGCGGCGATGCGGTCATGGGTCTGGATGCTGCCGGCGACGAGCCCGCCGCCATGGAAGAACATGAAGCCCGGAGCTCGCGGTGCCGCGTTCTCCGGCGCATAGAGACGGTAGGCCAGCTCACCGCCGGGGCCGGGCAGCGTGCCGTCGGACGTCGCAACGCCAGGAGCCTCCGCGCGCGCAAACTGCATCAGCTTCGCCAGCGACTGCCGCCGTCCCTCGACGCTCGGGCGAGCGCGCGCCGCCGGCCCGGCCGCGGCCATCATGGTCAACAAGCGCTTCGCAAGGGGATCGAGCGGCATGGGGCGTTCTCTCGGGATCGCTGCCTTGAATCTGTGGATCAGCAATCCAGAATCGAGCCCCGTCGGTCAAGTTCCAAGCAGGAAATCCTTTAGGAATTCGGCCAATAGTGACGCATATTGCGGCATCACGGTAAGGGGAGGCTGGCTAATGGCCGAGAGCACAAAATCCATCGAATACTCGGCGAGCTGGACTTTCTTTGAAGGCAAGTGGCACGAAGGCAACGTACCGATCATGGGACCGCGCACGCATGGCGCCTGGCTCGGCTCGGTCGTGTTCGACGGAGCCCGCGCGTTCGAAGGCGTTGCGCCCGATCTCGATCGCCACGTCGCCCGTGCCAATCAATCCGCGATCAATTTTGGCCTCAAGCCAGTCGTCGAGACCGCCACATGGATGACGCTCGCGCACGAAGGCATTGCGCGCTTTGCGCCGAAGGCCGAGCTCTACATTCGTCCGATGTACTGGGCGCAGAACGGCTCGGGTGGCGGCGTGCTGTTCGACCCTGAAACCACCAACTGGTGCCTCTGCATCTACGAGGCGCCGATGCCGAAGCTGGTCGGCAACGCGATCACGCTGTCGCCCTTCCGAAGGCCGACGGCGGAATGCGCGCCGGTCGAGGCGAAGGCGGCCTGCCTCTATCCGAACAACTCGCGCGCGCTCGCGGAGGCGGCCTCCCGCGGCTTCCAGAACGCCCTGATGCTCGACATGCTCGGCAATGTCGCGGAGTTCGGCAATTCCAACGTGTTCATGGCGAAAGACGGCGTGGTCTTCACGCCGGCGCCGAACGGCACCTTTTTGAACGGCATCACGCGCCAGCGCGTGATCGGCCTGCTGCGTGCCGACGGCGTCACCGTGATCGAGAAGACCTTGCGCTATGCCGATTTCGTCGCCGCCGACGAGATCTTCTCGAGCGGCAATTTCGCCAAGGTCGCCCCCGTCATCCGCATCGACGACCGCGAGCTGAAGCCGGGCCCGTTCTACACCAAAGCGCGCAAGCTCTATTGGGACTTCGCGCATGCCGTGAAGCTCGCGGCGTAGGATTCTCTGCGCTCACATGACGATCGGGCGCGAGCTCGCCTTGCTCTCCGCTGTCATCGCCCGGCCTTGCCGCCTCCGCTAAAGCCTCGGCGAGCCGAGTTCGCAAGCCTCGTCGGAGCCTTGGCGGAGACGGGACAGGGCGATCCAGTATTCCAGAGGCTGTGACGAATACGGAGAAGCCGCGGCGTACTGGATGCCCCGCCTTCGCGTGGCATGACCGACGCTATTGGCTGCGCCTCCGAAAGCGGCTGAACTGAAACGCCTGCGTCGAATCCCAGGGCGTACGGTGGACGTCGTGACGCGTCTCCAGCAGCGCGAAATCCGGGCCGAGCTCTGCGGCGAGACTGTTGCCGTCGTGGCGTTGTACGGGCAGGCCGCTGCATTTCTCGGGACCGTCGAGCGCGAAGGTGCCGATGATGACGTGACCGCCCTCGCGCACTGCCGATCGCAGGCGATCGATATACGCCGCCCGATCGGTGGGCTCGGTCAGGAAATGGAACGCGGCTCGGTCGTGCCAGACGTCGTATGAGCGTGCCGGCCGCCATGTCGTGACGTCGGCAACGATCCAGTCGATATCAGCGGCGGCAGCGCCGATCCGCGTCTTTGCGGCGTCCAGCGCATGGGCGGAGATATCGAGCACCGCAATGGAGCGATAGCCCTCCCGCAACAGCGTATCAACGAGCCGCGATGCGCCGCCGCCGACATCGATGATGGCGGCACCATGGCCTGGACTCGCTGCGCGGATCATTTGAAGCGAGATCGCCGGGCTCTCCTGGAACCAGCTCACTTCGGTCTCGCCCTTGGTCGTGTAGACCTTTTCCCAATGCGTGCTGCGCTCGGACATGACGGCGGCTCCCGTGATCGCGAGAGCTTACCACGTCGGTCGTGCCATTGCCCCGTGAATGCACGAACTCGCCACACACCCCGCCGTCATCGCCCGAAGCTTGACCGGGCGATCCAGTACTCCGAGGCGCCTGTGATTGAACCGCGACAACGCGGCGTACTTGATGCCCCGGGTCAAGCCGGGGCATGACAATGGAGAGCGAGGCCAGGCTTGCGGTCTCTTGCCGCCCGCTGCGGCCTACGGCCCGTACAGCACGAGCTCCGTATCCGTGAGATCGGCCAGTTGCGGCTGGTGCGGGCCCTTGAAGTATTTGCGGCCGCGCCGCTCGGTATAGACGCCGGTGAGGCCGGGTATCGGGCCGTTGGAATCGACGATGACCGAGATCTTGCCGAGCCGCAGCAGCAGGCGGCCGATGCGACCGGCGCAGGTGACGAATTCGGTGATGCTGCGGCAATAGATCAGCTGCATCGCAGGCGGCGCGATCCAGCCGCGGCGGATGCGCACCGGTTGCAGGATGAAAGGGAATACACCCTTCGGCGTGCGGACCACAAGGCTCAGGCAGTTGTAGCGCGCGTGCCGGGTCAAAAGCTCGGTCTCGACCTCGTCGAGGCCCTCGATCTGCTTGGCGTGCGACGCGATCACCTCGATCCTGGTCCAGCGCGGCACGCGCGACAGCACCGGCACCGAGAAGAACAGGCCGCGGCAATAGGCCCTGAATCCCTGGGTCTCGATGATCGGCCAGGTCCACACCGCCGGGCTGATGTTGAGGTAGGTCACGTCCTTGTGCCGCTGCGCGATCTTGGTCAGTAGCGGCGCGTAGTTACGGAACGCCGGCTCGACATACCAGCTCGACAGGTTGCAATGGATGGCGATGGCCTCGCCATCCTTGCGCGCCGTGTAGATCAGAAGCAGCACGCCGACCGGCATGCCGTCATTGTCGAGCATGTAACCGAAGCGCGGGTAGCCCTCGGGCACGGGCCGGAAGGCCTGCCTGCGCAGGCCCTGGATCCAATAGTCGCGCGTGCGGCCGACGAAGCCGCGCGTCAAGAGGTCCGCGATGGCGTCGACATCGGACTCCGTGATCTCGCGGCATCGGACCTTGGTATGGATCACGCTCGTCTTGCCCGTGGAAATGATCGGCCTCGTCGCTTAGCGCCAGCCTTCGACATGGACGTCAGTCGTCACATGCGGCGACAGGCCCAGGATGTCCCGCACCTTGGCGGGCCAGGCGGCAAGATCGGTGCCGTGGGTGTGGAACATCGCGACAGCGAGGCGATCCATGCCGAAGGCGACGCAGCCCGTGTGGGCGGGCTCGCCGTGGGCGTCCTGGATGCCCCAGGTCGTGCCAAAGTGCTCGCGATGATAGTTGAAGCTCATGCAGGCCGTCGGCTGCTCTTCCGAGCGCAGCGGAATGAGCAGCTCGAACTTGAGCTGCTGCTGCTTCTGGCTCACGGCCTTCATCTGGCCGACGCGGCCGAAGAAGGGATCACTGGCATAGTCGACCCGAAAGGTGAGACCGAGATCGCGGGCGATTGCCTGCGCGCGCACCATCCAGCGCTCGCGGAAATCGGCGACGTCGTCGGGGCTGCCGATGCAGACATATTCGCGCATCCGGAACGACTGCAGCCGGTCGAGATGACGCGACGGCTCGCGGCGGAAGCAGTCTGCGGCGACGTCGAAGCGCAGGCCGCCCTTCGGCAGCTGCCCGCGGCTCGCCGCGATCGGATAGACGGGATAGCAGGCTGCCGGCGACAGCACGAGATCGGCGGGCGACAGCGACGTGGTCCAGTCGCCGCCGGCATCGAAGCGGCTCACGGCGGCGTTGATTTCGCGCTCGGTGCCATGCAGGCCGCAGACGCAGCCGAGCAGGTTCGGGAAGCTCTTGAGGTAGCCGGATTTTTCCAGCTGCGCCCGGCTCATCACCGGCGGAAAGCGCATCACCTCGGTGCCGGCCTCACGGTGCCGCGTGATCAGCGCGGCGAGCCGCTCCACGACATCCTCATAGAGCGCGGTGCGAGCGTAGACGCCGTCCGAACCCATGCGGTGGAACAGCACGTCGGTGAGATGGTCGAGCGGATCGATGGCTTGCGGCGCGGTGTCGGGCGAGGTCGGGAGAACGGCAACGTTCATGGCCAAAACTTCCTGTTATCTGCAATTCTTCTTGTTGGTCGCGTAGGTTCGTCGAAGGCTCGTTAGTCGCGAAGGCTTATCAGTCCCTAAGGCTTGCCGGCACGCCGCTCATCAAGGTCGAGGTCGCAGCATTGGCGAGGATGCGGTCATTGTTGATCATGATCGGCGCGGACAGTACGTCGCGCAGGTGGCGGCCCATGGTGAAGTCGCCGTCGTTGCGATAGCCGGCAAGGCCGGTCGTGCGCATCGCGTGCATCACGGTCTCGACCGCAAGCTCGGAGGCCTGCACCTTGAGGAGCGTGATCGAGGACTGGACGTCGAGCGAGCCGAGCGCGCGCTCGTCATGCTCATGATGGGCGAAGGTGTCGATATTGGAGGCGATCAGCGCGCGGAGTTTTGCCAGCGACATCTTCGCGGCGGTGAAATGGGCGGCCGCCGGTGGCATCTGCCCGCCGGAGGCCCGCGCCGCCTTGCGAACGAATGCCTGCGCGCGCGTCACGGCGGCAGCGGCAACGCCGGCCCAGGCCGACGACCAGCACAGATGTGCAAACGGCGTCATCGTCTGCGCGTGGATCTTGTCGTAGGATTCCGGGAAGACGCGGTCCGCGGGGCAGTCGACCCTCAGCTCGAAGCCGGTCGAGCAGGTGCCGCGCATGCCGAGTGTTTCCCAGCCGAGCGTCCGCTTCAGCGAATAGTCATCCTTGGCGAGCGCCAGCAGCACCTGGTCGGAGGCGACAGCATCGCTCGTGCGGCGCGCGATGGTGACGAGGCCGTCGGCCTCGGCGCCGTAGGAGATCACGGTGGCATCGCGCGTCAACGCGATCATGTCGCCTTCATGATCGACCGCGGCCGCGCTCGCGCGGATGTTGCCGCCGTTCTGGCCTTCGGTGGTGGAGGAAGCGAGCAGCCACTGGTCGCGGCCGACCCGGCGCATCATGGTTTCCATCCAGGGAATGCCGTGGCCGTGCCGGATTACGCAGGCGACCTTGGTGGTATGCATCGCATAGATCATTGCGGTCGAAGCGCAGGCGCGCCCGAGCGTGTAGCAGATGTCGGTGACGTCGTAGATCGAGGCACCGAAGCCGCCGAATTCGACCGGGATCATCACGCCGAGCAGTTTCTGCTCGCGCGCGGCGTCGAATGCCTTGTGGGGAAAGCGGCCGTCGCGATCGACGCCCTCGGCTTCGCCGGCCGCCACCGTCGCCACGCGCGCGGCGCGCTCGACCAGAGAAGGGCTGTGCTCGAGAAAGCTTGCCTGGGCATCGTCGACAGGTTGAAGGGCCGCTTCGCGCACGTTCATGATGGTCCGCCTCCGATTCGTCGTTCGAGATCGGTACGGTCACGCCATGCCGATCATCCGACCATGTTTGCTTGGCCCAGAGGCTTACGGATTTAATTCAAATTCGTCGACGAAATTGAAGGTAAACAAGGCTTAATTCGGAACGAGCAGTTAAGGCTTGGTTTTTCGCAGCCCCCTACTTTTCGTGAACGCGTTAGTGATCAGAGGAAGCACGAGTTTTAGTCAATCTGAGTCATCGTTTACTAAGAAACGGGAGTTAAGAGTCGCGCCCGTTGCAGGATCGGCCCGTCATGCCCATCGTAGACGGTGGTCCGGACCTTATCAGAGTGGGATATTGCAGATGCAGGCGTTCGATACCGATGTGCGGGATCGCATCATCAAGCTGGTGAAGGGCATCCTCGAACAGAATTCGCTTGCTACGAACCTCACGCCGAGCGCGCGCCTCGTCGATGTCGGCCTGACCTCGATGGACATGGTCAACCTGATGCTCGGCGTGGAAGCCGAGTTCGACTTCACCATCCCGCAATCCGAAATCACGCCGGAGAATTTCCAGTCGGTCGATACGCTCGAGCGGATGGTGGCGAGCCAGTTGCAGCCGGCGACCGCGGCGTAGCCGCCCCCACGGGGTCGTCCTGGCGAAAGCCAGGACTCATAACCCCAGGGAGCAGTTTGACGAAGACAAGTCGTTCGGAACTGCCACCATCAACTATCGATAGATTCCGCGGTATAGGTCCTGGTTTTCGCCAGGACGACATCGAATGTGTGGCGAGCGCCCACGCTAGCTTGCAACGTCACTACCCCCACCATCCCCGTTCCAAATCCGTCCCAAAACTGGCATAGCTTAACCACGTTGCACATCGCGGACGGGGTGAAGCAGGCATGGCGCAGGCGGTATTGGGCATCATCGGCGGCTCCGGCATCTACGACCTGCCGGGGCTCGAGGGCGCGCACGAAGAGGTGATCAGCAGTCCCTGGGGCGAGCCGTCGGCGCCGGTCAGGCGCGGCACCATCGCCGGTCTGCCGATCGTGTTCCTGCCGCGGCATGACAAGGGCCACCGCCTGTCGCCCTCCGACATCAACTATCGCGCCAATATCGACGTCCTGAAGCGCGCCGGCGTCACCGATCTGGTGTCGCTCTCGGCTTGCGGTTCCTTCAAGGAGGAACTGCCGCCCGGCACCTTCGTGCTGATCGATCAGTTCGTCGACCGCACCCACAAGCGCGAGAGCTCGTTCTTCGGCAAGGGCTGCGTCGCGCATGTGTCGATGGCGCATCCGGTCTCACCGCGGCTGCGTATCCATCTCGCAGCCGCGGCCGAAGCCGAAGGCATCGCAATTGCGCGCGGCGGCACCTATGTCTGCATGGAGGGGCCGCAATTCTCGACGCTTGCGGAAAGCATGACCAACAAGACGCTGGGCTATTCCGTGATCGGCATGACCAACATGCCCGAGGCCAAGCTCGCCCGTGAGGCGGAGATCTGCTACGCCACGGTCGCCATGGTGACGGACTTCGATTGCTGGCATCCGGATCACGACGCCGTCACCGTGCAGGATATCATCCGTGTGCTGACCTCGAACGCGGACAAGGCCAAGGCGCTGGTGGCGCGTCTGGCAAAGGATTTTCCGCGCGAGCACCAGCCGTGTCCAATCGGCTCGGACCGCGCGCTCGATACGGCGCTGATCACCGCGCCCGAGGCACGCGATCCCGAGCTTTTGAAGAAGCTCGATGCCGTGGCGGGGCGCTTGCTCCGCGCGTAGGACGAAAGGCAGAACGCCATGAAGGTCGACGGCAAGCATTACCGCAGCATCTGGCGCGAGCGCGACGGCTGGTCGGTCGGAGCCATCGACCAGCGCCGGCTGCCGCACGAATTCGTCATCGCTCGTCTCACCACGAGCGAGGAGGCGGCTGACGCGATCCGGACCATGCTGGTGCGCGGTGCGCCGCTGATCGGCGCCACGGCCGCGTTCGGCGTGGCGCTCGCCATGCGCGAGGACGGTTCCGACGCCGCCTTGAAGCGCGCCTACGAGACGCTGGTGGTGGCGCGGCCCACGGCCATCAATCTCAAATGGGCACTCGACGAGATGCGTGCGACGCTGGCGCCGATCGACCGCCTGGAGCGCGCCGAAGCGGCTTACGCGCGGGCCGACGAGATCCTGGAGCAGGATGTCGAGATCAACCGGGGCATCGCCCGCAACGGTCTGGAGCTGATCGAGACGATCGCCGCGAAGAAAAAGCCGGGCGAAACCATCAACGTGCTGACCCATTGCAATGCCGGCTGGCTTGCCACCGTCGACTGGGGCACCGCGACGGCGCCGATCTATCTGGCGCATGACCGCGGCCTCAAGATCCATGTCTGGGTCGACGAGACGCGGCCGCGCAACCAGGGCGCCTCGCTCACCGCCTGGGAGCTCGGCCATCACGGCGTGCCGCACACCGTGATCCCAGACAACACTGGCGGTCATCTGATGCAGCACGGCATGGTGGATCTCGCCATCGTCGGTACCGATCGCGTCGCGGCCAATGGTGACGTCTGCAACAAGATCGGCACTTACCTGAAGGCGCTCGCTGCACACGACAACAACGTGCCGTTCTATGTCGCACTGCCCTCGCCCACGATCGATTTCGCGGTCAATGACGGCATCCGCGACATCCCGATCGAGCAGCGCAACGGCGTGGAGGTCACCGACATGACCGGCCGCACCGCCGACGGGCGGCTCGAGACGGTGCGGATCGTGCCCGAGGGCTCGCCGGTCGCCAACTACGCCTTCGATGTGACGCCGGCGCGGCTGGTGACGGGCTTGATCACCGAGCGCGGCGTGCTCAAGCCCGATCGCGCCTCGCTCGCGGCCGCGTTTCCTGAGCGGATGGCCGCGGAAGCGGAGTAGCTCTGGTCTCTCGGTGGGCAAAGGCGCATCGCGCCGTGCCCCACCACTTTTCTTGATGTCATTGAAAGTGGTGGGCACGCTTCGCTTTGCCCACCCTACGGTTCGTCGATGCGGCTAACCGAGTTTCAGCCCCGTTGCTGCCTCGAGCTCGGCGATCGCCTGCGCGCCGCTCACGACCTTGATCGTCGTCATTCCCATCTCGCGGGCGGGCTTCAGGTTGACGCCGAGATCGTCAAGGTAGACGCAGTGCGCGGGATCGACCTCTAGCGCCTCGACCATCATCCGGTAGATGCGAGGATCCGGCTTGCGCAGACCGATTTTGGCGGACTCGATGACGTGGTCGAACAGCACCATCACGTCGGCGACGTAGAGCGAGCGGCCAGTCATGCTGCCGATCGCGTTGGCCGGCAGATTATTGGTGATGCAGCCGGTCTTGAACTTAGTCTTGATGCGCTTCAGCGCCTCGACCATCTCGGGGCGCAGATCGCCCTGCAACAGCGGCAGCACGTCGCGGCCGCGCACCTCCGCGCCGAGCGCAAGTGATTCCGCGGCGAACAGCTGGTCAAATGTTTCGATGTCGACCTCGGCGCGCTCGAACTTCGCCCAGGCGTTTTCCAGATGATTGGCGGCATTGGTGCGGCGGATGATGTCGGCAGGTAGGCCGCGCTCCTGTTCGAAGCGCGTGAAGGCCTCGAAGGGCGAGCTCGTCAACACGCCGCCAAAGTCAAAGATCACAGCCCCGATCGCCACTGTCCTACCCTCGTCGATATCAGGTGAAAACCGCTAGCACGCTGCTGCCACAACGGCCAGCATGAAGGATCTCTTCCAGAAGGCGCTTCTAAGGGGTCTCTTGGCTAATGACGCCCCAGCGGCTACCACACTCGCCCATGAACAAGACGTCCATCCTGCTCGCCGCGACGGCGATGCTCTTCACCGTGCCGGCGCAGGCCATCGTCGGCGGCGGTACGCCGCAGTCCGAAGGCGTCGCACGCTCCATCGTCACGATCGTCGGATCGCGTGGCAATTTCTGCACCGGCAGTCTGATCGCAACGAGGCTGGTGCTCACCGCCGCACACTGCGTGCAGCCCGGAGCGGAATACAAGATCCTCGACTATGGCGCCGACGGCAAGCCGCAATTGCAGAACGTGCGCGCGGTCGCGATCCATCCAAGCTTCAACATGCAGGCCATGCAGTCGCATCGCGCGACCGCCGATGTGGCGTTGCTGCAACTCGAAATTCCGCTCAAAGGAAAATCGACATCCCAGATGGGCGCGCCGCAAATTCCGATCGTGATCGGCAGTCGCTTCACCATCGCTGGTGTCGGTGTCACGGTGCCTGGCGATGGCAAGAGCAGTGGCGTGACGCGCGTTGCTGGCCTTGTCGTGACCGGCCAGCCCGGTACCTTGCAAATGAGGCTCGTGGACCCCGTAACCAACGGCGTTCGCGCCGGAATCGGCGCCTGTACTGGCGATTCCGGCGGTCCCGCATTCGAGGACAAGCTGAGCGGTCCGGTCGTCGTCGGAGTCATCAGCTGGTCGACGGGGCCGAATGGCAGCGCGGGCTGCGGCGGTATGACCGGTGTCACGCCGCTCACGCTCTACCGCGACTGGATTCTGCAGACAGCGCGGAGCTGGGGTGCGGCGCTGTGATTTGATTGCGATTTGATCTATGTCATTTTGAAGCGGGAGCGCGGTGGGCGACCATGATCCCGTCGCGGAGGAAACGCGTCGCCTGATCAAGGGCGACCTCAAAAGGCAAAGAATCAACAATGAATGTCGCCGTCCGTACGCAGCCCACCACGCAGCAAGCCACTGAACATTTCGATGTCCTGATCGTCGGCGCCGGCATCTCCGGTATTGGCAGCGCGTATCATCTGACAAAGCAGCTTCCTGGCACGAGCTTCGTCGTCCTGGAGACGAAAGACAGCTTCGGCGGCACCTGGATCACGCATCGCTATCCCGGCATCCGCTCCGACAGCGATCTGCACACCTTCGGCTATCGCTTCAAGCCATGGGTGGGGCCGCCGATCGCGACTGCCGAGGAGATCCTCGCTTACATGAACGACGTGATCGAGGAGAACGATCTCGGCAGGCACATACGCTACAAGCACAAGATCCATTCGGCACGCTGGTCGAGCGAGAGGAATCTCTGGACCATCGAATCTGTGACCACCGACACCGGTGAGGCCAAGACCTTTACCGCAAACTTCCTCTGGATGTGCCAGGGCTATTATCGCCATTCCGAAGGCTACACGCCGGAATGGAAGGGCATGGACCGATTCAAGGGCCGCGTCGTCCACCCGCAGACCTGGCCGGATGATCTCGATCTCACGGCCAAGAGGGTCGTGGTGATCGGTTCGGGTGCAACGGCCGCGACGCTGCTGCCCAACATCGCCGACAAATGCGCACACGTCACCATGCTCCAGCGCTCGCCGACCTATTTCCGCATCGGGCGCAATGCGATCGAGATTGCGGAGGAGTTGCGCAGGCTCCAGGTGGATGAGGAGTGGATCCACGAGATCGTGCGGCGGAAGATCCTGTTCGAGCAGGATGCATTCACAAAACTCTGCGTGGCCAAGCCCGAAGAGGTGAAGAAGGAGCTGATCGGGCAGATCAGTGCGATTCTCGGTCCGGACTACGATGTCGAGACGCATTTCACGCCGACATATCGGCCATGGCGGCAGCGCATCGCTTTCGTGCCGGATGCCGATCTGTTCAAGGGCATCGCCGGCGGCAAGGCCTCGGTCGTCACCGACGAGATCGAGTGCTTCGTCGAGAACGGCATCCAGCTCAAATCCGGCAAGCTGCTCGAAGCCGATGTCATCGTCACCGCCACCGGTTTCAATCTCGCCGCGCTCGGCGACATCGCCTTCGAGATCGACGGCAAACCGCTCGCCTTCGGCGACACCGTCACCTATCGCGGCATGATGTTCACGGGCGTGCCGAACATGGCCTGGGTATTCGGCTATTTCCGCGCCAGCTGGACGCTGCGCGTCGATCTCGTCGCCGATTTCGTCTGCCGGCTTCTCGGCCACATGAAGGAGAAGGGCGCCAGCAAGGTCGAGGTCAAGCTGCGTGCCGAAGACCACAACATGCCGATCCTGCCCTGGATCGATCCGGAAAACTTCAACCCCGGCTACATGATGCGCAACATGGACCTGCTGCCGAAGCGCGGCGACAAGCCGGAGTGGCAGCATAGCCAGGATTACTGGACCGAGAAGGACGCGATTCCGAAGACTGATCTCGATGACAAGGCGTTCGTTTACGGGTGAGGTGGCTAGCCGTTGCCACACCACCGCTGTCGTCCTCTCCTAGTGCGCAATTGCGCACGGGGGCTGGGTCCCGTACCGCGGAATCTATCGAGCAAGGATGCTGGTCGTCTTACGGCAACAAGTCTTCGCCAAACTGCTCCCCGTGGTCATGGGTCCTGGCCTTCGCCAGGACGACATCGTTTGTTGCGCGAGCAGCGTCCGAACTCATTTGTAGCAAGGGAACGCCTCAACGGGCGAATCGTGCTCTGGTTGAGAGGACCAGCCGACCAAGCGTTGCGCGGGTACAACACCCCCTGCGGAAAGTTCCACTTTCGGAAGCAGTTCAGCAAAATTCAGAAGCCAACCGCAAAATTGCGGAACACCCCGTGCTAGCGTTGCGTCCGACGGCGCCCCAGGGCGCCGGGGGAATGGGGCGTTGAAGTGTTTTATTTGTTGTTTCGAGGCCGGGCGCTTCGAGGCTCGACGGCGCTGGCCTTCTGCGCCGCGGCCGCCGCAAGCCTGTTGCTGATGGGATCGGCGCGCGCGCAATTTTACACTTGGGGCGGTACCGGCAGCACGACTGCGACGTCCATCTATAATCTTGGATCCAACTGGTCCAATCCGCCTGCCGGCGCGCCGCCCGTGACGAACGGCCAGGGCGCGATTTTTGACGCGACCGGATCGGCGTCGATCGACGTGACCAGTACGGTCACGCCCTATTCGTGGACCTTCACCGCGAATTCGCAGTCTTATTCGGTGAGCGGTGCCGACATCAAATTCGACTCAGGCGCCTATGGTATCTTCAACCAGGCGAACTCGGGCCAGGTCATCTCGATCTCCAACAACATAGGTCAGCTTTCACTCGCGCAAGTCTGGCAACTCGGCGCGAGCACGCTCAATTTATCAGGCAACAACACCTACACCGGCGGTACTTTGATTTCGGCCGGCACCGTGCAGGTCACCAACAACAACTCCGTCGGCACCGGCGCGGTGAGGCTTAACGGCGGCACGTTCCAGACCGATGGTGCCAGCGACCTGACTTTCACCAATGGCTTTATTGTCACTCCGAATGGCGGCGCTGTCGACAACAATGGGGTGGTCTTAACGCTATCCGGTGTTATCGCCAACGACAGCGGCTTCGTCGCCACTGGTGCGCTGCGGCTGATCGATTCCTCCGGCGGCTCCGGCACGACGGTGCTCTCCGGCGTCAACACCTATTCGGGCGGCACAAGCGTGATCGGCGCTACGGTGCAGGTAACCAACAATTCGTCGGTCGGGTCTGGCACCGTCACGCTTCAGGATGCCTTGTTCCAGGCTGACGGTCTGAGCGATCTGACCTTCACCAACAATTTCAAGTTCGACAATTCTGCGAGCGGCAGCGCGATCGACGCCAATGGCGTGGTGCTGACCATCGCCGGCAACGTCACCGACGGTAACGGCGCCGGCAAGCTGACTGTTCTCGACAGCACCTTCGGCAACGGCGTCGTCACGCTGCTCGGCACCAACACCTATACCGGCGGCACGACGATCTGCGTCTGCGCCAGCCTGGTGCTCGGCGACGCCACCCATACCGCCTCCATCGTCGGCACGGTCACCAATGAGGGGCGGTTTACCTTCGTCAACGCCAACAATTCGGGCATCACCGCACTGATCAATGACGGCGGCTTCACGACCTTCATGGGCGCGACCAGCGGGAGCGCGATGACCATCACCAACACCAATGTCGGTGCGGTCGCGTTCCTGGAGTCGAGCAGCGCCGGCAGTGCCACGATCAACAACCAGATCGGCAGCGTCACGCTGTTCGGTACCCACGGCGGCACCGATACGGCGACCGGCGGGCACCGCCAGGATCGATAACGACGGTGCGGGCACGATCTTTTCCGCCCTGACCAATGCGGGCACCGCCACCATTACCAACCGCAATGGCGGCGGCACCGTCTTTGTCGACCAGTCGTCGGCCTCGGGCGCAAACATCATCAACACGGGTGGCTTGACCGCGTTCGGCCAGCCGTTCGGCACCGACACGCCGACTGCCGGCAACGCCGTGATCACCAACAACAATGGCGGCGAGACCGACTTCAACGCCTTCTCCACTGCCGGCAGCGCTGTCATCACCACCAATGACGGCGGCGCGACCTACTTCTTCGACAATTCAACCGGCGGCACCGCGCAGCTCATCACCACTGGCACCGGCTTTGTCGATTTCTCCGGCAGCCTCGGGCCGAACGGCGACGGCCGCATCCCCGTGGGCTCGATCGCGGGCTCCGGCTTCTACTATATCGGCGCCGGCAACACGCTGGTGGTCGGCGGCAACAACCTGTCGACCAAGGTCAGCGGCGTGATCGCGGACACCAATCCGTGCGTCTGCGGGGGCGCCGGCCCGGGCAACCTCGAGAAGGTCGGGGCGGGCACGCTGGCTCTGTCTGGGCTCAACACCTATACCGGCACCACCGTCGTCAATGGCGGCATCCTGCAAGTCGACGGCTCGATCGCAGCCTCGAGCCTGACCACGGTGAATGCCGGCGGCGCGCTCTCCGGCAGCGGCACCGTCGGCAACACCACGATCGCAACCGGCGGCATCTTCCTGCCCGGTAACGGCACGCCGGGGACGTCAATGATCGTCGCGGGGAATCTCGCCTTCCAGTCCGGCGCGCTCTATCTCGTCAGCGTCAACTCGACCGCCTCGAGCTTCACCAACGTGACCGGCAGCGCGACGCTCGGAGGCTCGGTCGGCGTCAGCGTCGCGGCCGGCACGACGCTGGCCAAGCAGTATACGATCCTCACCGCGACGGGCGGCCGCAGCGGCACGTTCAGCGGCGCCGATACGGTCGGAGCGCCGGCAGCGATAGCCACCCTCAGCTATGACGCCAACAACGTCTATCTGAATTTCGCGCTGGATTACGGCGCCAAGGGCAATCTCAACGTCAATCAGACCAACGTCGCCAACGCGCTGACGAACTTCTTCAATGCCAATGGTGGCATTGACGTGGTCTATGCCTCGCTGTCGCCGAATGGTCTGACGCAGGCCTCCGGCGAATCCGCGACCGGCGCGCAGCAGACCACGTTCAATGCGATGAACCTGTTCCTCAGCCTGCTGACGGACGTTTACGGCACCAGCCGCGGTGGCGCGACCGGCGCAACCCCCTTCGCACAGGAAACCGGCGCCGCGGCCTATGCCGCAGCAGGCAAGAGCACGCGCGATGCTTTTGCATCCATCTATCGCAAGGCGCCGCCGGTCGATTTCGATCAGCGCTGGAGCGTGTGGGCGGCGGGCTATGGTGGCTCGCAGACCACCAACGGCAATGCGGCGCTGGGTTCGAACAATACAACGAGCAGCCTCTACGGGACTGCTGTCGGCGTCGACTATCGCTTCTCGCCGTCGACACTCGCCGGCGTTGCGCTTGTCGGCGGCGCGACCAATTTCGGCGTCAACGGGCTTGGCTGGGGCCACTCCGATCTGTTCCAGGCTGGCGCCTTCCTGCGTCACACGGCCGGGCCGGCCTATGTGTCGGCGGCGCTCGCTTATGGCTGGCAGGACGTCACCACCAACCGCACCGTCACGGCTGTCGGCTTCGACCAGTTGCGCGCGCAGTTCAACGCAAACGCGTTCTCCGGCCGCATCGAAGGTGGCTACCGCGTTGTCACGCCGTGGATGGGCGTGACGCCCTACGCCGCGCTACAGGCGACCAATTTCAACCTGCCGAACTATGCTGAGAATGTGGTGGTCGGCACCAACGCCTTTGCGCTCGCCTATGCGGCCAAGAGCGTGACCGACACCCGCACTGAGCTCGGCCTGCGCACCGACAAGTCGTTTGCTGCCTACGACGGCGTCGTCACGCTGCGCGGCCGCGTCGCCTGGGCGCATGATTTCAATCCGGATCGCAGCATCGGCGCCGTCTTCCAGGCGCTGCCGGGCGCGGCCTTTGTCGTGAACGGCGCGGCCCTTTCCCGCGACTCCGCGCTGACAACGGCCTCCGCCGAGATGAAGTGGATGAACGGCTGGTCCGCGATCGGAACGTTTGAAGGCGAGTTCTCCAACGTCACCCGCTCCTACGCCGGCAAGGCCGTCGTGCGCTACGCCTGGTAGCGTCACCCCGCCATGGCCCGCCGTTGAGTTCATGCGCTGCGGATATGCGACTATCGGCGCGCGATGGGCGCGTGCCGCCGATTTGCCCGACATATCAGGGGCTTCCGGTGTGATTCACCTCATCCGGGCTGGCGGGGCCATCCTACTTTGCATGGGGTTGTTTTCGACATTTTTGTGGGGGGCCGTCCGGGCGCTCACTGCTTCTGCTGCGTGGGCTTGCGCGGCGGTCGCGGTGCCACCGGCGTGCCGGCCATCTTGTTGGCGGCCTCGCTGATGTCGAGGAGGGTGCGGCGCCCGTCCTCGATGAAGCTCGCCGACTTCTTCTTCATGGTATCGGCGAGCTCGCGCAGCCCCTTCACCTTCTCGAACAGCTCGTCGGCCTTGCCATCGGCGAAGCCGGGCACGACGTTCTCGATCTTGGTGACCGCATTGTCGAAGCTCGCGAAGCCATTGTCGATCTTGCCCATCACGGCGTCGATCTCTTCCCCCTTGCCCTTGAGGTCGGCGGTATAGTCTTCGAATGTGCGCAGGCCGTCCTTGATCGCGGCCGAGTTGCTCACGATCATGCGGTCGACATTGTGCAGGGTCTCGACGATCGATTCGGCGTCGCTGAGATCCGCGGTCAGCACGGGAATGCCGTCGTCATCCAGCGGCACGGGCGGTGCCGAGTGCGCGCCACCGATCAGCGAGATCGCGGCGATCCCGGTCAGGCCCTGGAACTCGATGCCGGCCACGGTGTCCTTGCGGATCGGGGCGGCGTTGTCGAGCATGACGAGCGCGACGATCTTGCGGGGATTGTCGAGCTTGATCGAGATGATCTGGCCGGCCGGTACGCCGTCGAAATTCACCGGGCCGCCCCGGCGCAGGCCGCTGGCCGAGCCGCCCTCGAACACGACGCGCAACTGGCTGCGGCTCTGGGCCGCGCGATATTTCTGCACGCCAAGCAGGCCGCCGAACGCGACGGCGAGCGCCAGCAGCGTCGCGGTTCCGATCATCAAGTTGCTTCTGCGCGCCATTATCCGTTCCGGCTCGTGCCCCGCGTCAGGGAAAGCGGAGTCGCTCGCCAATTTTATGGGCAAAGCGCGGCCAGTGGAAGCCGATCAATGCCGGGCCGCGCGCCGGGCGGCTGCGTTGTTGAGGACGATCAGTGCGTCTACGGCGACACCGGTCCTGGTATTGATCAGGAACGGATTGACGTCGATCGAAGCGATCCGGTCGCCGGCGTCTGCGATCAGGTTGGAGAGGCCGACCAGGGCCTTCACGGCGGAGGCCTCATCCAGCTTCGGCTTGCCGCGATAACCGCGCATCTTGACCCCGGCCTTGGTGCGGCCGATCAGCTGCCGAGCCTCGGCAGGATTGAGCGGCGCGCCGGCCAAAGCGACGTCCTTCATCAGCTCGATGTCGACGCCGCCGGTGCCGAACAGCACCACCGGCCCCATCTCGGCGTCGAGCGATGCGCCGACCACGAGCTCGAGATCGGCCTTGACCTGCTGCGCGATCAGGATGCCGTCGAGCCTGGGCTTGCCCTTCAGCTTCTTGACGCGCGAGGTGATGTCGTTGAACGCCTGCTTCACCTCGGTCGCGCTGTTGAGGTTTAGAACCACGCCGCCGATGTCGGATTTGTGCAGGATCTCGGCGCTGACGACCTTGGCGACCACGGGGAAACCGATCTGCTTGGCGATCTTCACGGCGTCGGCCGGCGTCTGCGCGATTCCTTCCTTGGAGATCGGGATGCCGTAGGCCTTCAACAGCTTCTTCGATGCGACCTCGTCGAGCGCGGCGCCGGTGGCGGCCCTTAGCGTCTTTTCCAGCAAGTTGCGCGCCGCGGGCTTCGAGCTTGCGACGACATCAGGCACTTCCTTGGCGAGCTTTGCGTAGTCGAGCAGCGACTTGACCGCGGTCACGGCACGGTCGAGGCCCTGCATGACAGCGATATGCGGTAGCGATTTGCGTAAGGCTTTCGTGAACTCGGTGAAGCCGATCGACATGGCGCTGATGTAGATCACCGGCTTTGCCGCCCTGGTCGCCATCTCGTTGACGATGCGCAAGTTGCGCTCGCGCTGCTCATGTGGCGCCTTCGGCAGCTCAGCATCGATGATGACGATGTCGATGTCGGGATCGTCGATCATCAGCTTGATCGATCTCATGTACACGGAGGGATCGACCACCGCCGCAAAGCCGGCGTCGAGCGGATTGCCGACGATCGAGCCGGGACCCAACATCTTTGCGAGCTCGCCGCTGACATGCGGGCTCAGCGCCGCAAAATCGAGCCCGGCCGCATAGAAGGCATCGATCAGGAGCCCGCGTTTGCCGCCCGAGAGTGTCACCGCCGCAAGGCGATTGCCTTTCGGCACAGTGCTGTGCACGAAACATTCGGTGGTCTCGATCAACTCGTCGAGACCGCGCACGCGGATCACGCCCTCGCGCGTTGCGATCGCGTCGAAGGTTTCGATGGACCCCGCAAGCGCACCGGTATGCGCCATTGCCGCCGCCCGGCCGCCCTCGGAGGCGCCGAGCTTGAGCGCGATCACCGGCTTGCTGGCGGCACGCGCCGCCTTGCAGGCGTCGCGAAACGCCTTGGTGTTACGCACGCCCTCGAGATAGACGACGATCACGCGGACACTCGGATCCTCGGCGAAATAGCGCATCAGATCCGGCGTCTCGAGTCCGGCCTCGTTGCCGGTGGTCACCATGTAGCCGACACCAACGCCGCGATCCTCCAGCGCTTGGCGGATCGCCATCACGATGGCCCCGGACTGTCCGGCGATCGCCACCGTGCCCCGTTCCATGGTGACGACGCGGTCGTCGATATTGGTGAAGAGTTTTTCGCCCGCGCTTAAGTTTCCCAGGCAGTTCGGCCCGGTGACGGCGAGGCCGGTCTCGCGTATCGCCTGCTGCAATTCGGCTGCGAGTTTCTGGCTCTCCTCATCCTGCAACTCGCTGAAGCCCGAGGTGACGATGGTGGCAGAGCGCGCGCCGGCTGCGGCGGCATCGCGGATCACTTGCACGGCAAAGCGCGCCGGCACCAGCACCAGCACGTGATCGGGCGTTTCGGGGAGGCTTGAAAAGTCCTTGTAGCAGGACACGCCCCAGATCGTTTCGCGCTTTGCGTTGATCGGAAACAACGAGCCTGCGAATCGGTACTTGATCAGGTTGTTCCAGATGCGCTCGGCATAGTTGCCGGGCTTGTCGGTGGCGCCGACCAGCACGATGTTGCGCGGATGCAGCATCGCGTGGATGCCCTTCACGACGTCGCTGGCATCGGGAGCTGGAGACCATGGCAGGGCGGTCGCAGCAGTTACCTTTGCTTCCATGGTTCCTCACCTTGTTCTTCTTGGCGCGCGTTCTTGTCGGCACGTCCGCTTTTGTAGGGTGAGTTCGCATGGGTGGCAACCGTGCGGCCCGCATGCCGCCGCGCGGAATAGGGCGTGCCGCAATCAGTATTTCAGGAGGCCGAACTTGTAGCCGTAGTGATAGGCGATCTGGAGCGCGAGATAAGGCGCGATGACACGGCGGATCTCGGCCTGCGTCGGATCAATACCCAGCACGCGCCGCCGCAGGATTCCCATTTCCTTCACGCCGACCGCATAGGTGGCGGCGGTCTTCTGCGCATCGTGGATGCGGAAGCACGATAGAAAGCGCGGCAGGCGGACGAATTTGAAGCCCGCCGCTTGGGCGCGCAGAATGAAGTCCCAGTCCAGCGCATAATGGAAGTTCTCGTCGATCGGTCCGACCTTGTCCCACACCCGCTTGCGCCAGAACATGGTCTCTTGCGGAATGTAGTCGGCATATCTGAGCGTCTTGCCGTGATAGGGCGGTAGCACGGCGCGGCCGACCTCCAGCCCGTCGCGGTCGACGAACACGCGATGTCCATAGACGATGTCGACGTTCGGATTGGACATGAAATAGTTGGCGACATAGGCAAGCGTGCCGGGCAGCAGCATATCGTCGCTTGTTGAGGTACGCCATGATCTCGCAGTCGACGCCGGAAAAGCCGATGTTGATGGCGTTGGACTGGCCCCTGTCGGGCTCGCTGCGCCAGCTCAGGCTGTTGCCGCGCTTGCTCAGCAGCTCAGCCGTTCCGTCGATCGAGGCGCCATCCTGCACGTGATAGTGCAGGTTCGGATAGTTCTGGTTGAGGATGCTGTCGATGGTGGCGTCGAGATAGTGCACGTGATTGTAGCTCGGTGTCACCATCGCGATCCGCAGTGCGTTCGCAGGTGCCGGTGGCGCGGGCTGAAAGCCGTTCACGTTGAGCAGGCGCGGCGGATATTGCTCGAACGTCCACATCGGCGGCCGCCGCCAGAGGCTGCGCAGCGACTCCCGTCTTTGTCCCGCGGCGATGAGATGCTGGTTTCTCTCGAGAAGTGCGATGCGACTTTCGATCTGATCGAGCTGTTGCAAGACCTTCTGCTTGAATTCGTTGTCCATCAATAAAAGTTCCGCAACAGGAATGCAGTATCAAAATTCGACCGGCCGAGCCGCTCGCTACGAGCCGCTCTGTATACGTCTACGGCCCGAGATGCCAGTTCAGTTCCCCGCTCAAAACGGGTGTCCGGAAGCCATGGTTAGAAGCCACCGTTAATTGTGCGCGACATGAGAAGCTCTCACCAGACCTCCCTGGGTCTTGGGGGCGAGGCGATGCCAGCCAGCAGCACGGCCAGGATGCCCGTCAGGAAGATGCCGTCGAATGTGCCGGCGCCGCCGATCGACGCGACGGGGGCGCCGAGATTGCCGATCTTGTCGAGGTTGAGTAAATCGGCTCCGATCAGGGTGCCCATCGAGCCGCCGATATAGGCGAGCGGTGCGGCATATTCGCGCGACAGCAGGAAGGCCAGGATCGCCGTGACCACGACAGGCGCGAAGACGGGAACCGCAATGCCGACACCCTGCACTGGTGTTGCCATCATGTGGATGACGAAGGCGATCGCGATCACCGCGATCGCAGCCTTCAGCCAGAGCTGGTAGCGCAGCACGAGATAGCTCGACATCAATGTCGGGATCACAGCGCCGCCGACATTCACCGCAAGCACCGTGCCCGGCCATTGCGTCACCAGCGGCACAACATAGCGCATGCCGAAGAAATCGACGATCTCGCCCGAGCGCACCGCCTTGCCGGGCAGCACCGTGACCGGGATGTTGAAATAGCTGCCGATCAGCGAGCCGAACAACAGCAGCAGCGCAACGCCCGGTCCGACGCCAAGCTTCATATAGGCATAGCGCAGGATGCGGAGCTGGATCAGGACGATCAGCCCGGCGAACAGCAGCACCAGGACGGAAAACAGGCCGGGTGTGATCGGCAGGTACTGAACTTGTGAATGCATGGTCACACGGTTGGATCTGGCGCGGTACGGCCTTGCCACCATCCCACGGGATGGCCGCGATGACAAACTCGGAGCATGATCGCGAAAAGTGTGAAGCGGTTCTCCCTCGCGACAAACGCGGAACGCGGAGATTCATGCTCGAACAAGAACCCAAGGCGCGATGATAATTCGCCCTTTAGCTGCCGGTTCCAATCAGCGTCGCGTGCAGGATGTAACGGTCCGGACCCGGCGTGAGCGCGTTGAACGGCCAGCAGGTCGACAGCACGAGCTCGTAGCCTTGCGCGTTGGGATCGATGCCCGAGGCGTCGAAGCGCACAATGGCGGAGGAGTCGGCCCGGTAGTCGAAGCGCTTGCCGTCGCCACGTGTGACCTCGATCTCGTCGCCGATCGCAACATCCTTCAAGAAACGGAAATGCGTGTCGCGGTGTGCTGCGTAGACGGCGACGCCGCGCTCGCCCGCGTCCGCGGTCTGTTCGACATGTCCGGGACCGAAGGCGAGTGCCTGGCCGCTGCTGCCGGCGAGCACGATGGCGCTGGCGCCGATCCGCTTCACCTCGATCCGTGCCACCGGCCACGTATCCGCCCATGACCATGGCTTGATCGGCTGCCCAGTTGCGATGCTCCTGATGAACGCGCGTTCCAGCAGCACCTGCGCCAGCCATGCCTTGGCGTGGATGTAGGCGCCGTCGCCAAGCAGAACGAGACCAACGAGGGCCAGAACGAGGGGGGAGATTAGGCGGGGCATTTGTGTTCACTCCCGGCGTTGCGAGCGTGTGTGAGCTGTCCTGCGTTCGCGAGCCTCGCCTCAGCCACCGTTGTCATTCCCCGCGAAAGCGGAGAATCCAGTACGCCGCAGCCTCTCCGTATCCTCGCACGCTCTCTGGAATACTGGATCGCCCGCTTTCGCGGGCGATGACGATGAGAGTGTGGCGCGTGCGCGCCCCAAACTCGCAATGACGGTGTTGAGACAAAAGGCGCGCGCGGCTGTTTGGGGCGGGTGACGGGCAGCCGCGCGCGCTGAAGAAGAGGAGGTGGCTGAGACCTCCTCTTTCATCCGGCGTCAGTGAGCAAAGGCTGACGCCGGTTGAACACGAACAGGACCAGGCTGAGCAGCAGCACGATCAGTCCCGCGATCATCTTCAACTCGGCCGAGGTTGCCGTCTTCGGCAGGCGGACCGTGTCGGCTGCCGCAGGCGTCGGACGCCGCGCGGTCGGCTTGGTACTCGCATCGGCATGACGCTCGCGGAGCTGCGTCGGCGCTAGTTGCGGTCGTTCGCCGAACACCTTTTCGAAGTCCCAGCCGGCCGGCAGGTTGATCGGCAGCTCACTGAGCCTCAGCGGCTGGCCTTCGGGGCGGCTCGGCGTCTTGTCGACGGCGACGAGGCTGGTCAGTCGGGTGACGATCTGGTGCTGCAGCGCCAGCCGCAAAATGGCCTTGTCGGCATCCTCGGGGCTCATCTGGCGCATCGTCCGCGCCACCTCGGCGTCGCCGATCTTGCGATTGGCCCAGAGCTTTGACAGACCCTTGCCCTCGGCGGCGTTCTGCAGAGGCAGCGTCACTGACCACGGCCGGTCACCGACGCGGCCCTTGATCTCGAGCGAGCCAGCAAGCTTGTCGAGCTTTGCCGCAAGCACCAGCGGCTCGTCGCGATACACGTCGGGAATGATCGCCGGCGTAATATCGGCCGAGGCGTCCGAGAACCTGGCGGAGAGGCCAGTCACGGCCGGATTTTCCAGCTTGGCGAACAGGCCGCGCATGCGTTCCTCGACCTGCTCGACCGAGCCGATATGGGTGAAGGCGCCGCGTCCGAGCTCGGACGCGCGGGTCATCAGATAAGTGTTGGGCGCAGAGCCGATGCCGACCATGAAGATGCGTGAGCGGCCGCGCATCGCCGTGATCGTTTCGAACAATTGCTGCTCATTGCCGATTGCACCGTCGGTCAGGAACACGACCTGGCGGACCATGCTGGTGTCGCCGAGACTGTCGGTCAGCGCGGCGCGCATCGCCGGCACCATCTCGGTGCCGCCGCGGGCTTGAAGCGCGTCCACGAAAGCGGTTGCCTGCCGCACATGCTCGATGTCGGCGGGCACTGATGTCGTGAACAGCACGTCCATGGTGTCGTCGAAGCGGATGACGTTGAAGCGATCGTTCGGCTGGAGGCGCGCGAGGGCGTAGTTCAGGCTCGCCTTGGCCTGGATGATCGACGTGCCGCCCATCGAGCCGGAATTGTCGATCACGAACACGACTTCGCGCGGCAAGGGCTTTTGAGTCGCTTGCTCGATCGACGGCGGGGTCACGAAGGCGAGCAGGTAGTCGGCGTCGCCGACATGCTCGCGGAACAGGCCGACCGATGGCGCCTTCTCGGCAGCGGGCTTCCAGGTCAGCTCGAAATCGCGATCCGCAGGCACGGTGTCGTCTGCGAGACGAACGACCCGCGTTGCATTGTCGGGACTCTCGATCTTGACGGCATGGTGATGGCTCTTGACCTCGCCGAGCGCAAAGCCGCCCTGGAGGTGAACCGTGATGCTGGTCGGATTGACCGGCAGATTCTTGGCGGGATCCAGCAC
Organism: Bradyrhizobium sp. UFLA05-108; assembly: GCF_059803455.1. Classification (NCBI taxonomy): domain Bacteria; kingdom Pseudomonadati; phylum Pseudomonadota; class Alphaproteobacteria; order Hyphomicrobiales; family Nitrobacteraceae; genus Bradyrhizobium; species Bradyrhizobium sp. UFLA05-108. The sequence continues at coordinate 135,667 of NZ_JBANAZ010000001.1, forward strand.
GGGCGGCGATATGCGATCACGATCCGGAACCGGGTCGGTCTTGCTCGCGCCCCAGCCGGAGCCATCGGACTGGAAATCGACGCTCTGTACGATCGGCGCCGGATTGTAGCGTGGCCCGACCACGAGCGGCACGCGCAGCGAATATTCGTTGCCGGACTGGTGCACCGGTTCCTGATATTCGATCTGCACCAGCACGGTTTCGCCCGGGCCGATATTGGCAACCGAGTTGGTAAAGATGTTCGGCCGTTCCTGTTCGGTGAGCGCGGCCTTCTGGCCGTCGCGGCGCGCCTGCTCGTAGATCACGCGCGCCTGTTGCCGCTCCTTGATGTCGCCGACGATGACGCGGTCGCCGACCACCATCTTCAGCGTGTCGACGGCACCGTTGTTGGCCATCGGATAGACGTAGGTCGCCTCGACCCAGTCCTTGGAGGGATTCCTGAACACTTGCGTGACACGGGCCCGCAGCGTCGGGCCGGAGACGGTGATGTCGACGTCGATGCCGAGACGGATGGCCTCTGTGGTGGCACCGTCGTCCTTCAGAAACAGCGTCCCCGAACGGGCCTCGCCGGGTTGCAGCAGGCTTGCCTGCTCTGACGTGGCCGACCAGCTCGGCACGAAGCTCACGAGCAGGGCCACGAAGGCGATCAGGATCACGGCAACGCCCTGCGCCAGCAGAAACAGCCCCAGATTGATCAGCTTTCGCAGCATGGGGTGCTCGTCATTGTCGGTCTCGTCATAAATGCTCATTTCACCTGCTCCCGAAGCACGTTTGGCTGGCCTCTATTTCGGCCGCGGAGGCTTGATTTCGCGAGCAGAATGATCGGCAATGTTCGGCCGCCGGCCACCTGGGCCGGCCGCCGCGGAGACGGCCCCGTACGGTTTTGTGCTGATTTGTCCGGCCTGCTAGAATGTCCGTCTGGAGCAGGAATAACGATGCATACGCCGGACAAGCAGCTTACCGATGAGCAAAGCCGCGAGGTCGCGGAGAAAATCCGCGAGGAGCTTGCCAAACGGCGCATCTCCCGGCAGGCGCTGGCCGAGCAGGCCAAGCTCAGCCTGTCGACGCTGGAGAAGGTGCTGGGCGGCCGGCGCCCGTTCACGCTGGCGACCACGGTGCGGCTGGAGCAGGCCCTGGGGGTCGCCTTGCGGAAAAATCACGCCGCGCCGCCGGCGCCTGCCGCAGGCAACGATGTCGCGCCCGACAGTCTCGGCTCCTATTCGCACCGCGCGGTGACCTGGCTCGAGGACGTCTACATCACGCTGCGGCCGTCATTTGGCGACAAGGATGCGCTCTTTGCCTACCGCACCGAGATCGCCTGGGAGCCGAAGGTATCGTCGCTGGTCTTCCGCGAGGGTGAGCGCACGGACGCTGCCTATGAGCATACCGGCGAGGTCGCCGTTCCCCATCAGTCCGGCTTCATCTATCTCGTCATCAACCGGCACGGGCAGCATCGCGTGATCACGGTGTCGCGGCCGACAGTGGCCGGCGAGATGTATGGCATCATCTCGACGTTGCGCGCCGGACCGGGCTCCCAGCTGACGCCGATCGCGGCACCCATTGCCCTCGTGCCGGCGCGAAACGTCAAGACGCCGACCTTGGGGCGGATTTCTCCCGACAACGTCAATTACGCGCTGTACCGTGACCATCTGCGCCGCACGGTGGACGAATCGTTCGCGCTTTTCCTTCCGGTCTAGCGGCTCTTTCGTTCCGGCGTCGCTTTTTGTTGAATTCATTTGCCCGTGTCATTCATGCCCAGTTCGCAAGCCGAGCCCGACGCCGAGCGTCCGCTGTTCTCCGTCATCATTCCACTCGATGATCACCGCGGGCAGTGGCAGCGATCCTGGTCCGGTTGGAACGCGCAGAGCGTCGATAGATCCTTGTACGAGATCATCTTTGTCGTACCGCCCGACCGGCTGCTCCGTGCCGAGCTCAAGAGTATCGTTGGAGATCAGGCTCATCTCGAATATGCCGAATCCGATCATGATATCGAGCTGAGCGCGCTCGGCGCCACGAAAGCCCGAGGTCGCTTCCTCTTCTTCACGGAATCGCATTGCTGGCCCGAGCCCGACGTCCTCGAACTCTGCATCCGAACTATCGAGGATCAACCCGGCTGGTCGGGCTTCTCCTGCAAATCGATTCCGATTTGCCACAATTCTCTGTCGGAAGCGGAAGCTGCGATGTATCAGGCCGACATCGAGTTCGGTATGAAGTTGCATCCTTGGCTCAAGGTGCTCGACCAATGCTTTGTGACGCGACGTGATGCATACGAGGAGTGCGGAGGCTTGCGCAGCGAGTTCGGCCATTTCGCCGAATGGCTCCTCGCTGCCAGCTATCATACGCGCGGCCACGCGATTGGCTATTTGGAAGAAGCCCGCGTACATCACTATTACATCGGCAGGCTCGATGAGCTCGAGATGTTCACGCGCGATTTCGTGGAAGGTGAGATTCGCTACCTGAGCGAAGGACGGCGTGAACCCGGCAGCGAGCTTCTGGAAATTCCCGTCGAATGGAGCCGCCAGGACAATTTCGATCCCGCGCTTGCGCGGAGAGCGTTTGGCGCGCTGGTGCTTGATGGCCGTTCTTGGTCGAAGCCAACTCACGAGACATGGCGCGGATTCCGGCGCTGGATCGGACCTGCGCTGTTTGGCGACCTCCACTCGCGCAGTGCGGCGCGGTTCGCGGCTGCCTATGACCGCTGCGTCCTGACCGTTCTGACGCGTGTCGGCTCGCGCGAGAGCGTAGCGCGATGGATGAAGCGTTACATCGCGGCCCTGATCGATTTTCAGCGTCTCGAAAGCATCCACCGCGTTCGCAACGCCAAAGGCGCTCCCTTGCAGCGGTTGGGCGATCCCGTGCTTGCGCAGGCCGGCTTCAATGCGGCGGAGATCTGGCAGGGCCGCGCCTTCCGCTGGAGTGAGCCCGAAGCCGCGGTCCGGATCAGCGCACGACCCGGCCGCAATGTCGTCCGTGTTCAATGCCTCAACGTCCGCGGACCGCTCGACCGAATCGGGCTTCGCTTCTATCTCGACGGCGCGCGTATCGCCGACCGATCGATCGCGATCCAGGAGGACGGCTTCGAGCTGCGCCTTCAGCTGCCATCGTCGGGCGAGTCCACGCTGGCGTGGACCTGCCCGCGTTTTGCGGCCGCGGGCGATCCGCGCCGCCTCGGCTTGCCGGTGGTGGCAATCGAAGTGACTAATGACGTTCAGCCGCGCGAGGCCTGAGGCTCAGGCGGTCGCGGGCGTGGCTTTGTCGGCTTCCGAAGCCGCCGAAAATTCCTTGCGCAGCGTCGGCTTGTGGATCTTGCCGGTGGCGTTGCGCGGGAGCGCGTCGACGAAGCGGACCTGGCGCGGGCATTTGAAGCGCGCGAGATTGGCGGCGCAGTGCGCGAAGATGTCCGCTTCGCTCAAGGCTAGTCCGGGCTTGACCGCGACGATGGCAAGGCCGACCTCGCCCCATTGTGCATCGGGAATGCCGATCACGGCGGCTTCCGCGATGGCCGCGATCTGATGCAGGGCGTTCTCGACCTCGGCCGGATAGACGTTCTCGCCGCCGGAAATGTACATGTCCTTCCAGCGGTCGACGATGTAGTAAAAGCCCTCCTCGTCGACGCGGCTGGCATCGCCCGTGTGCAGCCAGCCGTCAGTGAAGGAGGATCTGTTGGCTTCCGGCCGGTTCCAGTAGCCGGGCGTGATGTTCGGTCCTTTCACCCAGAGCTCACCAAGCTCGCCGACAGTGGCATCACTGCCGTCCGGCCGCACGATCCGCACCTCCGTATGCAGCACCGGCTTGCCGGCGGAGCCTGCTTTCCGCGCCGCATCCTCGCGGTCAAGCACCAGCACCGCCGGCGAGGTCTCGGTCATGCCGTAGCCCTGCTGAAGCGCGACACCGCGCGCCTCCCAGACCTTCAGCAGCGGCACCGGCATTGGCGCGCCGCCGACGCCGCAGGTCGCCAGCCGGCCCAGATCGGTGGTCGTAAAGGCTGGATGCTGCGCCATGAACTGGTAGATCGCGGGCACGCCGAAGAACACGTTGATGCCCTGCGCGGGATCGCCGATCAGTTGCAGCGCAAGGCCGGGATCGAAGGCGCGCATGATCAGCACGGTGCCGCCGGCATGCAGCGCAGGGTTGGTGTAGCAATTGAGCCCGCCAGTGTGGAACAGCGGCAGCACGGTGAGCAGCACCGTGGACGGCCCGATGCCGGCGGGGCCGCCGAGGTTGACGCAATTCCAGAACGTCATGCCATGGGTGATCGTCGCACCCTTGGGATGGCCCGTGGTGCCCGAGGTGTACATGATGGTCGAGATGTCATCGAGCGTCACTTGCTCGATCCTGTCGAGCGGCTTTGACGCCGCGATGCCCGCTTCGTACGAGCCCCCAGGGCCAAGCAGCAGCGTCGTGCCAACGCCGCAAAGCTTCGTCACCGCAAGCGCGGTCTCGCCGAGATCGCCGTCATGGACCATCACTTTCGGCGCGCAATCGGTGACGATGAACTGCAATTCCGGAACGGTGAGGCGTGTATTCAGCGGCACGAAGACCGCGCCGAGCCGGAAGCAGGCGAACTGCACCTCGAGCGTATCGGTCGTATTTTGAGCCAGCACGGTGACGCGATCACCGCGCGTGACGTTCAGGCCGTCGCGCAGATGCGTGGCGAGGCGCGAGATCCGCGCGTCGAATTGTTCGTAGCTGAAGCGACGCCGGCTCGCCAGGTCGACGACCGCGATCTTGTCAGGCGCGCGGCGGCTGTGATGAGCGATCCAGTCGTAATGGCGAACGGTCAAGTGTCCCTCCATTTGCGGTCTTGCGCCGTCTGCCTCTCATTGCCTTGCAACATGCCAGGCCGGCCCCGAGGGGCTGGCCTGAGTTTTTTGCAAGTTTCTTTTTTGGTTCGGAGTTGCTCCGCGAGGGGCTAAACTGTCTTGCGTTGAGTTGCTGGAGCATGGCCCGACGGAAGTCGGATGCTCCCGGCCAGCCACTCGACGCAAGTGGGCGGGTGGTGTTCCGGCCATGGTGGCAACAAGAATCGCCGCCAGCGAAAGCGACCACGCGATGACGAGCCCGTTCTATACCGCCGAGCACGACGCTTTCCGCGCCGTGATGCGCCGCTTCGTCGAAAAGGAGATCGAGCCTCACGCCCAGGAATGGGACGAGGCCGGCGAATTCCCGCGCGCGTTGTATCGCAAGGCTGCGGAGATCGGCCTTTTGGGGCTCGGGTTCCCCGAACAATTTGGCGGCAGCCCCGCCGATCAGTTCATGAAGATCGTGGCCAGCCAGGAGCTGGCGCGCGCCGGTGCTGGCGGTATCAGTGCGTCGCTGATGAGCCATACCATCGGCTCACCGCCGATCGCGCGCGCAGGCCGCGCCGAGATCAAGGCGAGGGTGCTGCCGCAGATCCTCGCCGGCGAAAAGATCTCCGCGCTCGCGATCACCGAGCCCAGCGGCGGCTCCGACGTTGCGAACCTGCGCACCAGGGCACAGCGCGATGGCGATCATTACGTCGTGAGCGGCGAGAAGACGTTCATCACCTCGGGCATGCGCGCCGACTATCTGACCGTTGCCGTGCGCACGGGCGGCGAGGGCGCCGGCGGCGTCAGCCTGCTTCTGATTGATGGCGATACGCCCGGCCTGTCGCGCACCAAGCTGAAGAAGATGGGCTGGTGGGCCTCCGATACCGCGACGCTGCATTTCGACGACTGCCGCGTGCCGGCCGAGAACCTGATCGGCGAAGAAGGGCAGGGCTTCAAGATCATCATGCAAAACTTCAACAGCGAACGCATGGGCATGGCGGCCGGCTGCACGGCCTTTGCCCGCGTCTGCCTCGACGAGGCGGTCGCGTATGCCAAAGAGCGCAAGACCTTCGGCAAGCCGCTGGCCCAGCACCAGGTGATCCGTCACAAGATCGTCGACATGGCGCAGAAGGTTGCTGCCAGCCAGGCTATGCTGGAAATGCTGGCCTGGCGGCTCGAGCAGGGCGAGAGCCCGGTCGCTGAAATCTGCATGATGAAGAACCAGGCGACGCAGACGATGGCGTTCTGCGCCTCGGAAGCTGTGCAGATCTTTGGCGGCGCCGGCTTCATGCGCGGCATCAAGGCCGAGCGCATCTACCGCGAGGTCAAGGTCAACGCCATCGGCGGTGGTACCGAGGAGATCATGAAGGATCTGGCTAGCCGGCAGATGGGGTTGTGATCTTCACCGTCATTCCGGGGCGACGCGAAGCGTCCAATCCGGAATCTCGATATGTAGGACTCATCTCTGGATTCCGGGTTCGCGCTTCGCGCGCCCTGGAATGACGAAGGGAAAGAAATGCTGTTCACTGTCGACCACGACGACATCCGCCGCTCCCTGCAGAAATTCATCGCAGGCGAGATCAACCCCCATGTCGATGACTGGGAGAAGGCGGACGTCTTCCCAGCGCACGAGCTGTTCAAGAAGATGGGCAGCCTTGGCTTCCTCGGGCTGAACAAGCCGGTCGAGTTCGGCGGCTCGGGGCTCGACTACTCGTATGCACTGATGATGGCGGAGGAGTTGGGGTCCATCACCTGCGGCGGGGTGCCGATGGCGATCGGCGTGCAGACCGATATGGCGACGCCTGCGTTGGCCCGCTTCGGCTCCGACGAGGTGCGGCGTGAGTTCCTGGCGCCCTCGATCGCAGGCGATTTCGTCGCCTGCATCGGCGTCTCCGAGCCCGGCGCGGGCTCCGACGTCGCCTCGATCAAGACCAATGCGCGTTCCGACGGCGACGACTACGTCATCAATGGCGGCAAGATGTGGATCACCAACGGCACGCAGGCCGACTGGATCTGCCTGCTCGCCAACACCGGCGATGGGCCCGTTCACCGCAACAAGTCGCTGATCTGCGTCCCCATGAAGAGCAAGGGCGTCACGGTGGCACGCAAGCTCGACAAGATGGGCATGCGCTCCTCCGACACCGCGCAGATCTTCTTCGACAATGTCCGCGTGCCCAAGCGCAACCGGATCGGCGACGAGGGCAAGGGCTTTACCTATCAGATGATCCAGTTCCAGGAGGAGCGGCTGTGGGGTGCGGCCGCCTGCCTGAGGGCGCACGAATACATTATCGACCAGACCATCGAATATACCCGCAACCGCAAGGCCTTCGGCCGGAGCATTCTTGACAACCAGGTCGTGCACTACAAGCTTGCGGAGATGCAGACCGAGGTCGAGCTGTTGCGTGCGCTGGTTTATCGTGCCGGCGAGGCGTTGGTGGCGGGTGAGGACGTGACGAAGCTCGCGACGATGGCCAAGCTCAAGGCCGGCCGTCTCGGCCGCGAGCTCACCGATGCCTGCCTGCAATATTGGGGCGGCATGGGCTTTACCAACGAGACGCCGGTCAGCCGCGCCTATCGCGATAGCCGCCTGACCTCGATCGGCGGCGGTGCCGATGAAGTGATGCTGATGGTCTTGTGCAAGATGATGGGAACGCTGCCCGATAGCATCAGAGTCTGAGCATGATCTTTTCGGAAAACCACTGCACACTTTGCGCTGCCGCGGCCCTTCGGGTCCGGATCATGCTCTAGGGGAACCGCCCGATGATCACGCTCTATCACTGCGACGCCGCGCGCTCCTTCCGCCCGCTCTGGATGCTGGAGGAAATGGGTCTGCCGTATGAGCTGAAGATGCTGCCGTTCCCGCCGCGCGTCTTCGCCAAGGAGTACTTGGCGATCAATCCACTGGGCACGATCCCTTTTTTGATCGACGGCGAGACACGGATGACGGAGTCTTCCGGTATCTGCCACTACCTCGGCACCAGATACGGGCCAACTCCGCTGATGGTCGATGCCAATGATCCCGATTTCGGCGCGTTCCTGAACTGGATGTATTTCAGCGATGCGACACTAACCTTCCCGCAGACGCTGGTACTTCGCTACGCCCAGCTCGAGCCGGAAGAGCGGCGCAATCCCCAGGTCGCCGGCGACTATGCAAAATGGTTCCTGGGTCGCCTGCGCGCGGTGGAGGCAGCGACCGCAAATGCCGAGGCCTTGTGCGCCGGCCGCTTCACCGCCGCCGATATCGTGATTGGCTACGCCCTGCGGCTTGCAGAAAGCATCGGGCTTTCGCGCGATTTCGGTCCAAATGTCGCAGCCTACTGGGCGCGCCTGCAACAGCGCGAGGGTTTCAAGCGAGCAGTAGCGGCGGAGCGTAAGGCGGGAATCGAGCAGAACGTCGCGCCAAGGCTGAGGGCGTGAGGGAACCGTCATTCCGGGGCGCCCGAAGGGCGAGCCCGGAATCTCGAGATTCCGGGTTCGATGCTTCGCATCGCCCCGGAATGACGACTATTTGTGACAGCGCTATCCCGTCGTGACACCATGCAAAATTCCGCTAAGGTGGCCACGTCCGCAGCGGCCAAAAGAGCTGTGCGAGGAGGACCGCCGATGGAAGATAAGGGTCGCGAATCCGACCATTTGATGCTGATCACGCCGGAGCGCGTGTTCTATGCGGGGTTACTCGGCCGGCCGCGCCGGCGGACCGCCGGTTGCTGCCACGTCTATGTCGCGATCAAGGGCAGCCTGCATCTGACCATCGACGACGTCCACACCACCGACATCCTCGTCGTGACCCTGCCGAACCAGCGGCACACCATCGCGAGCGACTATCGCACGGTCATCAGCGTGACGCTCGAGCCCGAGAGCATGCCGGACGGCGTGATTGAGGCACTGGCCGAGCGCCTGACCGGACCGGACAAGGCAGCCTACGCGCGAAAGATCCTCGCGGCTTATGCGTTCCTGCGCCAGCGCCGCTATGGCGATGTCACCACCGCCGAATTCGACGAGATGTGCTTTGGCGAGGCATTGTCGCGCCGTGTGCTCGATCCGCGCGTGATCCGGGCGATCGCGCGCATCGAGCGCTTCTCCGGCGAACCGGTGACGGCGGACACCTGTGCGGCGGAAGCCAGCCTCTCGGCTTCGCGCTTCCTGCATCTGTTCAAGGAAGAGACCGGCATTTCCTTCCGCTCCTTCCGCGCCTGGAAACGCGCGCGGCATCTCCTTCATTTCGCCAACCAGGACCTCAACCTCGCCCATCTCGCGCAGGACATCGGGTATCCCGACAGTACTCATTTCAGCCATTCGATTCGCCGCTTCTATGGCCTGAAGCCGCGCGCCATCTTCGTCGGTTCGCGCGATCTTGCGATCTATCGCAGCGGCGAGACGGCGAAGCTTGCGGAAGCAAGCTAGACTCGCTTCGGGTGGGTTAGCCGAAGGCGTAACCCACCACTTCTGCATCCGCGGGACGCGCCTGTGGGTTACGCTTCGCTAACCCACCCTACGCAGCTACTGCTACGGCAGCCATCCCTAGCTTCTCCGCGCAAGAAGCCGCAGCTTTCGCGTCACATGATCGCAGCGTTGCATTCTCAACCTGCGAGAACCCCAACGCATGAGCGACAAGGCCGTCATCACATGTGCGCTCAACGGCGTGCTCACCGACCCCCGGCAGCACAACGTGCCGGTGACGCCCGAAGAGATGGCGCGCGAGGCCCGGGCTGCGTTCGACGCCGGCGCCAGCATCATGCACATCCATCTGCGCCAGCAAGCGCCGAACAAGGGGCACTTGCCGTCCTGGGAGGTCGGCGTCAGCAAGGAGATCCAGCAGGCGATCCGCGAAGCCTGCCCCGGCGTGATCATCAATCACACCTCGGGCGTGTCGGGGCCGAACTACAGCGGCGCACTCGATTGCATTCGCGAGACGAAGCCGGAGATCGCCGCCTGCAACGCCGGCTCGCTGAACTATCTGAAGGTGAAGGCCGATCACACCTGGGCCTGGCCGCCGATGATGTTCGACAACGCAGTCGAGAAGGTGAAGGACTATCTCGACGTCATGAACGCGGTCGGCACCATCCCCGAGTTCGAATGCTTCGACGTCGGCATCGTCCGCTGCGTCGGCATGTACACCCAAGTCGGCATGTACGAGGGGCCGCTCGAATACAATTTCGTCATGGGCGTTGCCTCCGGCATGCCCGCTGATCCCGAGCTGCTGCCGATCCTGCTCAAGCTGAAGCGTCCCGAGGCGCATTGGCAGGTCACGGCGATCGGCCGCGAAGAAATCTGGCCCCTGCATCAGCGCTGCGCCGATCTCGGCGGGCACCTGAGGACCGGCCTCGAAGACACCTTCTATCTCGCTGACGGCAAGAAGGTGACGTCGAACGGTCAATTGATCGAAGCGGTGGCCGCTTGTGCACGTCGCGCCGGCCGCGAGATCGCGAGTCCGGCCGAGGCGCGGAAGATTTTTGGGACGAACCGGTAGGTATTACCCCCACCGTCATTGCGAGCGAAGCGAAGCAATCCACAATGTATCCGCGGAAACAGCCTGGATTGCTTCGTCGCTTCGCTCCTCGCAATGACGGGTAGGATAGAGCTATGTCCATCATCGAAAACACCATTTCCGCCGGCAACGCCGCCTACCACGCCAACCGTGACGGCATGCTGGCGCTAATCGACCGGATGCGTGCGCTGGAAGAGCGCACGCGCGGGGCGTCCGCCGCCGCAAAGGATCGCTTCCACAAGCGCGGCCAGCTGCTGCCGCGCGAGCGTGTCGCGCTGGTTCTCGACCCCGGCGCGCCGTTCATCGAGCTCTCCACGCTGGCCGGCTACATGTTCGACGTGAGCGATGCCAACACGAGCGTGCCCGGCGGCGGCGTCATCGCAGGCATCGGCTTCGTCTCCGGCATCCGCTGCATGGTCAGCGCCAGCGACGCCGGCATCGATGCCGGCGCGCTGCAACCCTATGGCCTCGACAAGACGCTGCGCGTGCAGGAGCTCGCGCTGGAGAACAGGCTGCCCTATGTGCAGCTCGTCGAAAGCGCCGGCGCCAATCTCCTGCGCTACCGCGTCGAAGACTTTGTTCGCGGCGGCAACATCTTTCGCAACCTCGCGCGGCTCTCTGCGGCGGGCCTCCCCGTTGTCACCGTGACGCATGGTTCGTCGACCGCGGGTGGTGCCTATCAGACGGGTCTGTCCGACTACATCGTCATGGTGCGTGGCCGCACCCGCGCCTTCCTCGCGGGACCGCCGCTGCTCAAGGCCGCAACCGGCGAGTTCGCGACCGAAGAGGAGCTCGGCGGCGCCGAGATGCATACGCAGATCTCCGGTCTCGGCGACTACCTCGCCGAGGACGACCGCGATGCCCTGCGCATCGCGCGTGAAATCATGGCAGCGCTGGAATGGGAGCGGCCGGGCCGGGCGAGCGCGCACTACAAGCCGCCACGCTACGATCAGGACGAGCTGCTTGGCATCATGCCGATGGATCACAAGCGCCCCGTCGACATGAAGCAGGTCATCGCGCGCATCGTCGACGATTCCGACTTCACCGAGATGGCGCCGAATTATGGCCCCGCCACCATTTGTGGCCATGCCCGCATCGAAGGTCAGGCGATCGGCATCATCACCAACAACGGTCCGCTCGATCCGGCCGGAGCCAACAAGGCGACGCACTTCATCCAGGCTTGCTGCCAGACCCGCACGCCGTTGCTGTATCTGAACAACACCACCGGCTACATGGTCGGAAAATCCTATGAAGAGGCCGGCATGATCAAGCACGGCTCGAAAATGATCCAGGCGGTGACGTCGGCGACGGTGCCGCAGATCACCATCTATTGCGGCGCTTCCTTCGGTGCCGGCAATTACGGCATGTGCGGCCGCGGCTTCCATCCGCGCTTCTGTTTCTCCTGGCCCAATGCCAAGACCGCCGTGATGGGCGGCGAGCAGGCGGCCGAGACCATGGCGATCGTGACGGAAGCTGCTGCCGCGCGCCGCGGCAAGCCGATCGAGAGGGACAAGCTCGAGGCCATGAAGGCAGAGATCATCGGCGTATTCGACGGCCAGATGGATGTGTTTTCGACCAGCGCCCGCGTGCTCGATGATGGCGTGATCGATCCGCGCGACACTCGCGCGGTCCTCTCCGAAGTGCTCGCGATCTGCCGCGAGGGCGACGCTCGGACGCCCCAGCGCATGCAATTCTCGGTGGCCCGCCCATGAGGAACGGATCAGTGCAGCACCGGCCGTTCTTCAAGGTGTTGGTCGCCAATCGCGGCGAGATCGCGCTGCGGGTGATGCGCAGCGCGCGCCGTCTCGGCCTTGGCGTCGTCGCGGTCTATTCGGATGCGGATCGCGATGCCTTGCATGTGCGGCAGGCTGACCAGGCCGTACGGATCGGCGAAGCCTTGCCGGCGCAATCCTATCTCAACATATCAGCCATCATTGCCGCTGCGAAAGCGAGCGGGGCGGATGCCGTGCACCCCGGCTATGGCTTCCTCGCCGAGAACGAGGCGTTTGCGAAGGCTTGCAAGGATGCCGGCCTCGTCTTCATCGGCCCGTCGACCCAGGCAATCGAGGCGATGGGTAACAAGGCCGGCGCCAAGGAGATCATGAAGAAGGCCGGCGTGCCTATCGTGCCGGGCTATCAGGGCGCCGACCAGAGTGACGAGGTGATGCTCGCGGAAGCCGGGAAGATCGGCTTCCCCGTGATGATCAAGGCGGTCGCCGGCGGCGGCGGTCGCGGCATGCGGCTGGTGGCTGATGCCGCGGCCTTCCCCGACGCGCTGTGCAGCGCGCGCTCCGAAGCGAAGGCCGCGTTCGGCGATCCCACGGTTATCCTCGAACGCGCGATCCAGGACCCGCGGCACATCGAGATTCAGGTATTCGGCGACTCCTATGGCAACGCCATTCATCTCGGCGAGCGCGATTGCTCCGTGCAGCGACGGCACCAGAAGCTGATCGAGGAGGCGCCGTCGCCGGCAGTGACGCCGGAGTTGCGTGCGAGAATGGGCGAGGTCGCGGTCGCAGCCGTGAGGGCGCTGCGTTATGAGGGCGCCGGCACGCTGGAATTCCTGCTCGACGAAAGCGGCGAGTTCTACTTCATGGAGATGAACACGCGCCTGCAGGTTGAGCATCCCGTGACCGAGGCGATCACCGGCCTGGACCTCGTCGAGCTGCAACTGCGCGTCGCCCGCGGTGAGCCGCTGCCGGTCAAGCAGCAGGACATCAGGTTCTCCGGCCACGCCATCGAAGTGCGGCTGTGCTCGGAGGACGCCGCACACGATTTCATGCCGCAGTCCGGCCGCATCGCGCGCTGGCAGGTGCCGGACGGCATCCGCGTCGAGCACGCGCTGCAATCGGGAACGGAGATTCCGCCGTTCTACGATTCCATGATCGCCAAGGTCATTAGCCATGGCGCGACGCGCGAGGAAGCGCGAGGTCGCCTGATCTGCGGGCTGGAACAGCTCACCGCCTTCGGCGTCGCCACCAACCAGGCGTTCCTGATGTCGTGCCTGCGGCATTCCGGCTTTGCCAAGGGCGAGACGACGACGGCGTTCATCGGCGCGCATCGCGATGAGCTTCTGGTGCCGCGCAAGGACGGAGCGTTCGGCGCTGCGCTCGCAGGCCTGTTGCTTTACGTCACCAACCCGCACGCCCCGTCGTGGCGCGGCGGGCGGAGCTTGGCGACGACGTTTCCGCTGCCGGTGAAGATCGAGATCGAGGGGCACACGCATGAGCTCGAAGTCACGCGCGAGCGTGATGGCAGCTACGTGGTCTCCACTGATGGACAAATGCATCGGTTCGAGGTCGATGAGCTAGATTCAGAGACGATTCGTTTCCATCACGCCGGCCTCATGGACACCGCAAAATTCCTGCGCGATGGCGGTCGGCTTTGGCTCCAGCACCGCGGCTTCCCGCTCGTGGTCGCCGATCTTACCCACGCCGCGCCGAAAGCCGCCGCAGCGAATGGCGGCGACGGCAAGGTCCGCGCCGCCATGAACGGCCGCGTCGTCGCAGTGCTGGTCAAGCCAGGCGACCGCGTCCTCGCCGGCCAGCCGGTGATGATACTGGAGGCGATGAAGATGGAGCACGTCCACAAGGCCGGCATCGATGGCGTGGTCGTGGCGATCGATATCGCCGAGGGTGAGCAAGTGAAGACGGGGAAGGTCGTGGTGGAGATCGAGCCGCAAACACCGCAATCGTAGGGTGGGTTAGCCGGAGGCGTAACCCACCACTTCTCTCGACGTAGAAACAAAAGAGGTGGGTTACGCTTCGCTAACCCACCCTACAATTCTATTGCCCTCGCCCCGTTCCCTCATTGAGCAAGCACGCCACCTGGTGCCCCTCGCTGGCCTCCACCAGCGACGGTCGCTCCGTGTTGCATCGCGCCATCGCAAAGCGGCAGCGCGTGTGGAAGGCGCATCCCGATGGCGGATTGACCGGGCTCGGCACGTCGCCGTCGACCAGCGGCGTGAGCCGCTTCGCGTGCGGATTGGCGATCGGGACCGAGGCGAGCAGCGCCTGCGTATAGGGATGGCGCGGATTTCTGAACAGCTCATCCTTGTCCGCGATCTCGACGATGCGACCGAGATACATCACGGCGACACGGTGGCTGATGTGAGCGACCACCGCCAGATCATGCGCGATGAACAGATAGGAGAAGCCGTGCTGGCGCTGCAGGTCGATCAGGAGGTTGATGACCTGCGCCTGGATCGAGACGTCGAGCGCGGAGACGGGCTCGTCGCAGACGATTAGCCGTGGCTGAAGCGCGAGCGCGCGGGCAATGCAGATGCGCTGGCGCTGGCCGCCGGAGAATTGATGCGGGAAATTGCGCATCTGGTCGGGCCGCAGGCCCACCTGCTCGAACAGTTTTGCGACGCGCGTCTCCAGCGCTTTCCCGCTTGCGAGGCCATGCACTGCGAGAGGCTCGCCGACGATGTCGCCCGCTGTCATGCGCGGGTTGAGCGAGGCAAAGGGGTCCTGGAACACGATCTGCATCGAACGGCGATGCGGCCGCAGCTCGGTCTTGGAGAGATGCGTGATATCCTCACCGTCGAGGCGAATCTGGCCCGAGGTCGGCTCGACCAGCCGCAGCACGCTGCGCGCCACTGTCGACTTGCCGCAGCCGGATTCGCCGACGAGGCCGAGCGTTTCGCCCGTATGAAGCGAGAAGCTGACGCCATCGACTGCATGCACGGTGCCGACCCGCTTGCGCAGCACGCCGGCGCGCACCGGATAGTGCTTGAAGAGGTCGGTGACCTCGAGCAACGTCTCGCTCATGCCACCTCCTCCGCGACCTCGGCCGCACGCCAGCAGGCGGCGAGATGGCCGCCACCCCAATCCTGAAGCGGCGGATATTCGGCCTCGCAGCGCTTGATGGCGAGCTTGCAACGCGGCGCGAAGGCGCAGCCTTTCGGCAGCCGCACCAGCGACGGCACGGTCCCGGGAATCTCGTTCAGCCGCGCCTGCGCCGCGACGCCGGATGCCGGGACCGCCGGGATCGAAGCCATCAACCCGCGCGTATAGGGATGTTTTGGTGCAGCGAACAATGCTTCCACCGTCGCTTCCTCGACCTTCTTCCCCGCATACATTACGATCACGCGCTGCGCGGTCTGCGCCACGACGCCGAGGTCATGCGTGATCAGCACGAGGCCGGTGCCGAGCTCCTTCTGAAGGTCGAGGATCAGCGCGAGGATCTGCGCCTGGATCGTGACGTCGAGCGCGGTGGTCGGCTCGTCCGCGATCAACAGCGCCGGCCGGCAGGCCAGCGCCATCGCGATCATCGCGCGCTGGCGCATGCCGCCGGAAAGCTGATGCGGATATTCCTTCGCGCGCCGGGCCGGCTCGGGAATGCGCACCAGCCGCAGCATCTCGACCGCGATGTCTTGGGCCTCTCTGGTCGAGATGCTGCGATGCAGCCGCACGGCCTCCGTGATCTGGTCGCCGATCCGCATCACCGGATTGAGCGAAGTCATCGGCTCCTGGAAGATCATGGAAATGCGGTTGCCGCGAATGGCGCGCATCTTCGCATCATCCAGTGCGAGCAGGTCAGTGCCCTCGAGCGTCACTGAGCCGCCGACGATGCGGCCGGGCGGGTTGGGCACGAGCCGCATCAAGGAGAGCGCGGTGACGCTCTTGCCGCAGCCGGATTCGCCGACGATCGCCAGCGTCTCGCCGCGCCGCACCTGGAATGAGACGTCGTCGACGGCCTTGAAGAGTCCGGAATTGGTGAAGAACACCGTTTTCAGGTTCCTCACATCGAGCACGAGATCGGAGGTGTCGCTCATCAGCCCCGCTGCCTCGGATCCAGGATGTCGCGCAGCGCGTCACCGAACAGATTGGTGCCGAACACGGCGAGGCTGATCGCGATCCCCGGGAAGATCACCAGCCACGGTGCGGTGCGGACATATTCGGCAGCCGATTCCGACAGCATGCGGCCCCAGGACGGGTAGGGCTCGGGAATGCCGAGGCCGAGGAAGGAGAGCGAGGCCTCGGTGAGGATGGTCGAGCCGAGCTGCGCCGTGGCGAGCACGATCAGCGGCGCCAACGTGTTCGGCAGCACGTGGCGGAGCGCGATCCGCATCTCGCTCATGCCGATCGATTTGGCGGCTTCCACGAACGGCTGCTCGCGCAGGGCCAGCGTGTTGGCGCGGATCACGCGTGCCACCGTCGGGATCAGCGGAATGGCGATCGCGATGATGACGTTGGGCAGCGACGGCCCAAGCGCGGCCGTCATCACCAGCGCCAGCACCAGGAGCGGCAGCGCCTGAAGGATGTCGGAGACACGCTGAAACACGAGATCGACCCAGCCGGAGAGATAGCCCGAGGTGAGGCCGACGATCACGCCGATGGAGGCGCCAAGCGCGGTCGAGCCGATGCCAACCGCGAGCGATATCCGCGCACCGTGGATGATGCGGCTGAAGACGTCGCGGCCGAAAGAATCCGTGCCCATCCAGTGCAGCGCGCTCGGGCGTGCCAGCGCATGCGCGGCATCGACGGTGAGGGGATCGAAGCGGGCGAGGAAATTGGCGAAGATCGCCGTGAACACGAACAGCGTCATGATGATCAGCCCGGCCGCGCCCAGCACATGCCGCTGCGCCAGGAACAGCACGCGCCGCCAACCGCCTGTCGCGCCCGCACCGGCGCGCTTCAGTTCGAGATCATAGTCGATCGCGGCCAAGCAATTCTCCTAGTCCGTATACCGGATGCGCGGGTCGAACACGGCGTACAGCATGTCGACGGTGAAGTTCGCGAACACCACGACGACGGCGATGAACATCACGAGGTTCTGCACGATGGGATAATCCCGCCAGCGGATCGCCTCGACCAGGAAGCGCGCGACGCCGGGAATGTTGAACACGGTCTCGGTCACGATGAGGCCGCCGATCAGGAAGGCCGCTTCGATGCCGATCACGGTGATCACGGGCAACATCGCGTTCTTCAGCGCATGCTGATAATTCACGGCGGCATCGGAGGCACCCTTGGCGCGTGCGGTGCGGATATAGTCCTGCCGCAGCACCTCCAGCATCGAGGAGCGCGTGATGCGCATGGTGAGCGCGGCGCTGCGGAAGCCGACCGCGGCAGCCGGCACCGCATAGGTCGCAAACGCCTCCACCCAGGTCTGCGGATTGGGATTGAAGATCGGCATCTGGCCGAACATCGCGACCGACGCGGTGAGGATCAAAAGCCCGAGCCAGAACGAGGGTAGCGACAGCCCGCTGAGGCTGACGACACGCAACGCATAGTCGAGTTTTGTTCCCTGCTTCACCGCGCTGATGACGCCCAAGGGAATGCCGATCGAGGCGGAGAACAGCAATGCGAGCCCGGCAAGCCGCGCGGTGATGGGAATCCGTGGCAGTATCTCCTGGAGCGCCGGCTTCTCCGAGACATAGGAGTAACCAAAATCGCCGCGAAGAAAGCCGCCGATCCAATGCAGATACTGCATCACCAGCGGCTGATCGATGCCGAGCTCCTTTTCCAGATTGGCCTTGTCTGCGGGATCGACGTAACCGGCAGCCGCAAACAGGATATCGACGATGTTGCCCGGCACGATGCGCAGCAGGAAGAAGATGACGATCGAGATCCCGAACAGGGTCACGAGCATCAGGAAGAGGCGGCGCACCAGATAGGCAAACATCCCAACGCCTCCTGCCGAGCCCCTCAGCTGCCCGTCCGCCGCATTACTTGTCCAGCCACAGATCCTCGTAGCGGTAGCCATTATAGGACGAGTTGGTCATGATCGTCACACCCTTGACATAGGGCTGCCAGCAGGTGCCCATGCGGCTGTGGAAGATGATCGGGCGGGCGACGTCCTCCTGCAGCTTCTTGTCGATCTCCCAAACCAGCTTCTTGCGCTTGCCAGCGTCGGTCTCCTGCGACTGCACGTCGAACAGTTTTTCGATCTCCTTGTTGCAGTAGTTGGTGTAGTTGCGTTCGGAGCCGCAGGAATAGTTCTCGTAGAAGGACTGGTCGGGATCATCCACCGCATTGCCGGTGAGGTTGAGTCCGATCATGTAGTCCTTGCGCGCGACCTTCGGGAACCAGTTCGCGGTTTCCACGACGTCGAGCTCACCGTCGATATAGATGCTCTTGAGCTGGTCGATCAGGATCACCGCGGGGTCGCGATAGACGGGAATGTTGCGCGTGGAAACCTTCACGGCGAGATGCTTATCCGGCCCATATCCGGCCTTTTGCATCAGCTTCTTCG
This sequence comes from Bradyrhizobium sp. UFLA05-108, assembly GCF_059803455.1. Lineage (NCBI taxonomy): Bacteria > Pseudomonadati > Pseudomonadota > Alphaproteobacteria > Hyphomicrobiales > Nitrobacteraceae > Bradyrhizobium > Bradyrhizobium sp. UFLA05-108. The sequence goes on from NZ_JBANAZ010000001.1 coordinate 154,142, forward strand.
CCTCCTCGCGGTTGGCGTTCACGTCCGGGCCGTAGCCGGGAATGGTCTCCAGCATCTCCTTGGGCATCCCCCACAGGCCGTTCGGCGGCGGCAGCATGGTGCCGCCGATGTCGCCCTGGCCCTCGAACATGATCGAGATGAACGCCTTGCGGTCGAGCGCCAGCGCCATGGCGCGGCGGATGTCGCTATTGTCGAACGGCGGCGCGCTGGAGTTGACGATGATGTTGGTCGCGACATTGGTCGACGCGATCTCGCAGATCGCATTCGGCGCCTGCGACTTGACGTCCTTCACCAGCGGGATCGTCACCTCGGTCGGGAAGGTCATGTCGAACTTGCCGGCGACGAAAGCGAGGATTGCGGTCGAACGGTTCGGGATGATGGTGAACTCGATGCCGTCGAGATAGGGCCGGCCCTTCTTCCAGTAGTCGGGATTGCGGGTCAGCTTGATCGATTCATTGGCCTTGAACTCGACGAACTTGAAGGGACCGGTGCCGATCGGATGCGTGCGCATGTCGCCGGGCGTGACGTGGCAGGGATAAACCGGCGTGTAGCCCGAGGCGAGCAGCGCCAGCAGCGAGGGCTGCGGCCGCTTCAGGTTGAACGAGACCTCGAGATCGCCATTCGTCGAGATGTCATTGACCTCGTTGTACCAGGCCTTGCGCGGGTTCTGCCGGAACTTTTGCTGCGACTTGCCCATCAGCATGTCGAAGGTGCATTTGACGTCGGCCGAGGTGAACGGCTTGCCGTCGTGCCATTTCACGCCCTGGCGCAGCTTGAAGGTCAGCGTCTTGTTGTCATTGACCCAGGCCCAGCTTTCGGCGAGCTCGGGGACGATGTCGTCCATGCTGTTCTGCGGCTCGTCCTGCTTGTAGATGACGAGATTGTTGAAGACGGGCATGAAGGGAATGTTGACCGAATAGGTCGCGCCTTCGTGGATCGAAGCATTTGCGGGGCTGTCGCGGTGGTACATCCGCAGGATGCCGCCTTGCTTGCCCTCGTCGGCCAACGCGATGGTTGAGACCGTCAGCACCGAAAGCGCCGCCATCGCGGCGAGCGCCGTCACGCTCCGCATGCTTCTCTCCCTCGAGCCTCAAGGCCTTGTGCGGCCTGTTTGATCACGACGATAGCCATGCGCGCGAGGGCAGGCAACGGCCAAGGCTGGCGGCGGCCTTGGCAATTCGGATGACGTAAAGCCGCATGCCGCAGTCTCTCACGATGTGAGAGAGGCTGATGTCGTCATTTCGATTGGAACCAGATCGTCTTTAGCGTTGCGCCTGCGCGCGGGATGGCAGCAGCGCCAGTGCGATCGAGGGCAACGGAAAGAACAGGGCGCCCAGGACGAACCAGACGCTCCGCGAGCGTCCCTTCTCCGCCGCGAATTTCGCAGTGCAGCGGCCGCACAGGATCAAGATGGCAAGAAGGCCGGCAATGAAGAGAAACGCGGCGAGCATGGGGGCTCCTGTCAATGCCTGCTGAGCATACAGGACCGCGGTCGCGGCGACGACGGGCGACAACATCCCAGCGAAATCAAAATCCAGAGAGTTGCGGACTACACCTGCAACGTGTCGCCACCCTTCAAATGCAGCATCTCGCGCGCCTCGTCGGAGCTGGCGACCTCGAGGCCGAGGCCCTCGATGATCTTGCAGGCAAGGCGCACCTGCTCGGCATTGGAAGAGGCCATGCGGCCGGGCGCGGCCCAGAGCGAGTCTTCCAGGCCGACGCGGATATTGCCGCCCATGGCGGCGGCCATCGCCGCGATCGGAAGCTGATGCCGTCCGGCGCCCAGCACCGACCAGATGAACTTGTCGCCGAACAGTCGCTCCGCGGTGCGTTTCATGTGCAGCACGTCCTCGGGATGCGGGCCGATGCCGCCCTGCAGGCCGAATACGGTCTGAATGAACAGCGGTGGCTTCACCAGGCCCTGATCGAGGAAGTACTGGAGATTATAGAGATGCGCGGTGTCGTAGCATTCGAACTCGAAACGGGTTCCGGTCTCGGACAGCGTCCTCAGCACGAACTCAATGTCCTGGAAGGTGTTGCGAAACACGATGTCCTTGTTCTCGACATGCTTGCGTTCCCAATCATGCTTGAAGGTCTTGAAGCGGTTGAGCATGCCGAAGAAGCCGAAATTCATCGAGCCCATGTTCAGCGAGGCCACTTCCGGCTTGTAGACCGCGGCAGGCCGCACGCGCTCGTCCACCGTCATTGTTGGCGAGCCGCCGGTGGTGAGGTTGATCACGGCGTTGGAACGCTGCTTGATGATCTTGAGGAACGGCGCAAAGGCCTCCGGCGATTGATCCGGCTGACCGGTTTCGGGGTTGCGCGCGTGCAGGTGCACGATCGCTGCACCGGCTTCGGCGGCTTCCACCGCGGCGTCCGCGATCTCCTGCGGCGTCACAGGCAGGGCAGCGGACATCGACGGCGTGTGGATCGCGCCGGTGACGGCGCAGGTGATGATGACTTTGCGGGCCGATACCTTGCTAACCATGGGTTTGCAACTCCGAGGCGGCTGTGATCTACCGTCACGCTTAGCATCAAGACACGATCGGAGCCATCATGGATCTCGACATCAAGGGGTTGCGCGTACTGGTGACCGCGGGAGCGGGCGGCATAGGGCTTGCAATCGCCCGCCGCTTCCTCGCCGAAGGCGCAAAGGTGCATGTCTGCGATGTCGACGAGATGGCGCTTGCCGCGCTTGCGAACAGCGATATCGCAATTACGCGCTCGCAATGCGACGTCGCTGATCGCGCCGCGGTGAAGACGATGTTCGACGAGGCGGTCCGCGCGCTCGGTGGGCTGGATGTGCTCGTCAACAACGCCGGCATCGCCGGCCCGACCGCGAAGGTCGAGGAGATGAATCCGGAGGACTGGGACCGCTGCGTCGAGGTCTGCCTTACCGGCCAGTTCAACTGCACGCGGCTCGCGGTGCCGCTGCTCCGCGAGAGCGAGAACGCCTCGATCGTCAACATCTCGTCCGCTGCCGGAAAGGTCGGCTTCGCCATGCGCACGCCTTATGCGGCGGCGAAGTGGGGCGTCATCGGCCTCACCAAGTCGCTGGCGATCGAGCTCGGCCCCGACAAGATCCGCGTCAACGCCATTCTGCCCGGTCTCGTCGCCGGCGACCGCCAGCGCCGGGTGCTGGAAGCGAAGGCGCAGCAGCGTGGCATCTCCTACGCCCAGATGGAGCGCATCGCGTTCTCCTATACCTCGATCAAGGACTACGTCACGCCGGAGCAGATCGCGGACCAGATCCTGTTGATGGCAAGCCCCCGCGGTCGCACCATCTCCGGCCAGGCGATCTCGATCTGCGGCGATACGCAGATGTTGGGGTAGGGCGTACCGACAAATTCAGTCGTCGTCCCGGCCTTCGCCGGGACAACACAGAATGTGTGGCGCGCACTTTCCCCATCCATGCCGCGCAAGAACGCCTCACACGATCCTGGACGTCTTGTTCCCCCAATAGCGATCCCGTAGCAGGCGCTTGTAGAGTTTTCCGGTCGGCAGGCGCGGCAATTCCTTTTCGAAGTCGACCGAGCGCGGCACCTTTTGCCGCGACAGTGATTTGGCACAGAACACGATCAGCTCCTCGGCGAGCGCCGGCCCCGGCACCACGCCCGGCATCGGCTGCACCACTGCCTTCACTTCTTCGCCGAGATCGCTGTTGGGCACGCCGAACACCGCGGCGTCGGCGACCTTCGGGTGCGTGATCAGCAAATTCTCGCATTCCTGCGGATAGATGTTCACCCCGCCCGAGATGATCATGAAGGTGGCGCGGTCGGTGAGGTAGAGGAAGCGGTCCGCATCGACATAGCCGACGTCGCCGACCGTGCTCATGCTGCCATCGGCCGAGCGCGCTTCCTTTGTTTTCTCGGGATCGTTGAAATATTCAAAGGCCGAGGCCGTCTTGAACCACACCGTGCCGGCCGTGCCCGTCGGACACTCCTTCATGGTCTCGTCGAGAATATGCAGGTCGCCAAAGAGCACCTTGCCGACGGTGCCGCGATGGGCGAGCCACTCTTCAGTGTTGCAGGCGGTGAAGCCGAGCCCTTCGGTCGCGCCGTAATATTCATGAATGATCGGCCCCCACCATTTGATGATGTCGTCCTTCACCAGCGCCGGGCAGGGCGCGGCAGCATGGATCGCTATCTCGAGAGAGGACAGGTCGTGGCGGGCGCGCACCTCCTCCGGCAGCTTCAGCATGCGCGAGAACATCGTCGGCACGAGCTGGGTGTGGGTGACGCCCCATTTCTCCACGAGCTCGAGGTAACGCTCGGGATCAAAACTCTCCATGATGATCACGGTGCCGCCCATGCGGATCGTCAGATTGACCGCGGCCTGCGGCGCGGAGTGATAGAGCGGCGCCGGCGACAGATAGATCATGCCCTCGCGGTAGTGCCAAAGTTTCGTGAGGAATTCGAACAGTGGCATATTGTGCCGCGGCGGCTCCTCCGCCAGCGGCCGCAAGATGCCCTTCGGCCGTCCCGTCGTGCCTGACGAATACAGCATAGCCGTGCCCAGCCATTCATCGGCGATCGGCGTCTTCGGCAGGCCTGCCGTTGCCTGCTCCAGCCCGACGATGCGGTCGCTCTCACCGGGTCCATCGGCGACGACGCAGAGCTCGACCTTTGGACATTCCTTCAGCGCTTCGCGCGCGATGTCGAGCTTGGCCACCGAGGTGATCAGGATACGCGACTGGCTGTTGGTCAGGATGTAGGCGAGCTCGCTCGGCGTGAGGAACGAGTTGACGCACGTATAGTAGAGCCCGGACCGCTCGCCCGCGCCGCAGGCTTCGAGATAGCGCGAATTGTTCTCCATGAAGATCGAATAGTGGTCGAGCCGCTTCAAGCCCTGCTCGCGAAACAGATGCGCCAAGCGGTTGCTGCGCGCGTCGAGCTCGCGATAGGTGACGGTCTCGCCCGTGCCGGCCATGATGAAGGCGGACTGCAGCGGGCGCCGACGGGCATGCGTACCTGTGTACATCGATCCTCCGAGGTTGCGTCATGCGGCGAGAAGCAGGATTTCGCGCACTTGCGCTGGCGTATCAATCTTGCGTGGGTTGCGCGGCACCCAGGGGGTGCGCATCGCCTGCTCGGCGATGCCATCGAAATGCTCGGGCGATACGCGCACATCGGCGAGGCTGCGCGGCATGCCCAGCGAGCGGATGAAGGCACCCAGCACGTCGGCGGCATCTTTACCGGGAAAGCCCATGGCGGCGGCGACGATCGCCTGGCGCTCGGCATTATCGGGCGCGTTCCAGCGCATCACTGCCGGCAGCATGACGCAGGAAGTGTAGCCATGCGGCACGTCGAAGGCCGCGCCCAGCACGTAACCGATGCCGTGGCTCGCGCCCATGGGAACGCCGGCGGCGAGCGCGCCCATCGACAGCCAGGTGCCGATCTGCGCATCCATCCGCGCGTCGAGATCTGAAGGGTTGGCCTTCACCCGCGGCAACGCATCGGCGAGCATCGCAAGCCCCTTTACCGATTGTGCGTCGGCATAAGGGTGCGTCTCGCGCGAGCAGATCGCCTCGACGCAATGGTCGACAGCACGGATGCCGGTCGAGAGGAACAGCCATTCCGGCGTATGCACGGTGATGGCGGGATCGAGGATCGTCGCGCGCGGCACCATCAGCGGATGGCGCAGCATCTGCTTCACATGGGTGCTGCGGTCGGTGACCCCCGCGATGGAGCTGAACTCGCCGCCGGCGATCGTCGTCGGCACGCTGATCTGGCGGACGCTCGGCGCATTCATCTCGGGCACGACGCCCTTGCGAACGCGGATGCGCTCGATGCCATCGGTGCTGTCGATGTCGTTGGCAAGGCAGAGTTGCACCGCCTTGGCGCCGTCGGTGATCGATCCGCCACCGACGGTGACGATCAGGTCCGCCTTCACGTCTCGCGCCATGTTGGCGGCCGCGATCACCGCCTCGCGCGGCGTGTGCGCTTGCATGGCGTCGAATACGCCCGCACAGCGTGCGCCCAGTGCTTCTCTGATCGTTTGGATTTCGTCGGTCTGCCGATTGAGCGTGCCGGAGACCATGAGGAAGGCGCGGTTCGAGCCCAGGCGGTCCATCTGCGCCAGAATCGCGCCTGCGGCCGGATGGCCGAACACGACCTCCTCGATCGCGCCGAAAACGACACGCCCTTGGTGCACGCCTGTCCTCCCGGACAATTCGTCTTTTCTGTTTGGAATAATCTAGCCGAGCTTGCCCCGCGCGTCATGCGCGAAGACGCTGGTGCAGAGAGATGCCGTAGGGCAAAGGCGGACGCTTTGCCCACCCAGCACAGTTGGGCAAGCGGGGAAAAACGAAAACGTCCTGCCGTTCACGAGCCCGGTGAACAATCTATCCGGGTTCGGCCACCTAATCGCCGCCTGCACGACCGACTGTGTCCGCACAACCCGCCATCCGGCTAGGGCACACCGCCCAGGATTGCCTTGTCGTCCGTCTTGAAGAGTTCATCATTGAAACCCATCTTGTGCCCCCTGCGGGTAAGTAAGTACCCTGTTTGCCGGCGCAGCCACCAAGGAAGGGGGCAAGACATGAGCGAGCCGAACCCGAGGCAGCATTCAGTCCGACGGCGATGCGCGCCGCGTTCTTTCCTGGCGGCGCTCGCGCTCACGGCTGCTGGCCTCCTCGTCGGCTGTGACAAGCCGGCCTCGCAGGCGGCAGCTCCGCCGGCGCCCTCCGTCACCATCGCTCAGCCGGTCAAACGCACCGTCACCGATTGGGAAGAATTCACCGGCCGCTTCGAGGCGGTGGAGGAGGTACAGGTACGCCCGCGGGTCGGCGGCTTCGTCACCTCGGTCGAATTCCAGGACGGTGCGATCGTTCACGCCGGCGATCTTCTTTATGTGATCGACTCGCGTCCGTTCGAGGCGGCTGCCGAGCAGGCTGACGGTCAGCTTTCGGACGCGCGCGCCAAGGTGGAGCTTGCCAAGCGGGAGCTCGATCGCGGCCTGAACCTGGTCCAGACCAGCGCCGTCTCCGAACAAGTCGTCGACCAGCGCCGTCAGGCCTTGCAGGCCGCGCACGCCGCCGAGATGCAGGCCGAAGGCGCACTGAAGGCCGCCAAGCTCAATATCGAGTTCACCCATGTGGCTGCGCCGCTCACCGGCCGCGTCAGCCGCCACCTCGTCAGCCCCGGCAATCTCGTCCAGGGCAGCGACACCGGCACGTCGACACTGCTGACCTCGATCGTGTCGCTCGATCCGATCTACATCTATTTCGACATGGACGAGGCGACCTACATCAAGAACAGCAAGCTCTGGTTCGAAGGCAAGCGCCCAAGCTCGCGCGATACGCCGAACCCGGTGCAGGTGACGTTGGCCGGCGAGACCAAGCCGTCGCATGACGGCACGATCAACTTCCTCGACAACCGCCTCGATGTCTCCACCGGAACGCTGCGCAGCCGCGCCGTCATCCAGAACACCGATCTTTCGATCCTGCCGGGGCAGTTCGGCCGTGTGCGGCTGATCGGGAGCGCGCCCTACGAGGCGCTGCTGATTCCGGACGTCGCGGTCGCGACCGATCAGTCCCGCAAGATCGTCTTCGTGGTCAAGCCGGACGATACCGTCGAGGCGCGCCCTGTGACGCTCGGTCCGCTCGATGAGGGGCTGCGCGTCATCCGCGAAGGGCTGAAGGCCGACGACCGCGTGATCGTCGACGGCATTCAGCGTGCGCGCGTCGGCGCCAAGGTCAATCCGCATCAAGCCCAAGCGCCAGCGGGTGGCAAGTCATGAATCTCGGCCGCCTCTCCATCAACCAGCCCATCCTGGCGATGGTGCTGTCGATCGTGCTGCTGATCGTCGGCGCGCTCGCCTACACCACGCTGCCGGTCTCCGAATATCCGCAGGTGGTGCCGCCGACGGTTGTGGTGACCACGCAATATCCCGGCGCGTCCGCGCAGACCGTGTCCGACACGGTTGCCGCTCCCATCGAGCAGGAGATCAACGGCGTCGAGGACATGCTGTATCTCTACAGCCAGGCGACCTCGAACGGTCAGCTCACCATCACCGTCACCTTCAAGCTCGGCACCGATCTCGACAAGGCCCAGGTGCTGGTGCAGAACCGCGTCGCGATCGCGCAGCCGCGTTTGCCTGAGGAAGTCCAGCGCAACGGCGTCACGACGCGCAAGAACTCGCCCGACATCCTGATGGTCGTGTTCATGCTGTCGCCCGACGACACCTTCGACCAGCTCTACATCTCCAACTACGCGCTGCTCCAGGTCCGCGACCAGCTGCTGCGGCTCGACGGTGTCGGCGACATCCAGATTTTTGGCGCGCGCGACTATTCGATGCGGCTGTGGCTTGATCCCGATCGCATCGCCAATCTCGGCCTGACCTCGACCGAAGTGCTGGCCGCGATCCGGTCGCAGAATGTGCAGATCGCGGGCGGCCAGATCGCCGAGCCACCGATCGCGGACCGCGCCTTCCAGCCGAACCTGACCTTCACCGGCCGCCTGAAGGACCAGAGGCAGTTCGAGGACATCCTGATCAAGGCCGGCTCCGACGGCCGCACGGTGCGCCTGCGCGACGTCGCCCGCATCGAGCTCGGCGCGCTGTCCTACACCACCAACAGCTTCCTGCTGCGCAAATCGGCGGTCGCGATGTTGGTCACCCAGAGACCAGGATCGAACGCGCTCGCGACGGCGAAGAACATCTCCGACACCATGGTCCGGCTCAAGGCGAGCTTCCCGAAGGGCCTCGACTACAACATCGGCTACAACCCGACCGAGTTCATCGCGCAATCCGTCCACGAGCTGATCAAGACCATCTACGAAGCCATGCTGCTCGTGGTCATCGTGGTGCTGGTCTTCCTGCAGGGCTGGCGGCCCGCGATCATTCCGATCATCGCGATCCCGGTCTCGCTGGTCGGCACCTTCGCGGTGATGGCGGCACTCGGCTTCTCCATCAACAATCTCACGCTGTTCGGCCTCGTGCTCGCCGTCGGCATCGTCGTCGACGACGCCATCGTGGTGGTCGAGAACGTCGAGCGCCATCTCGAGCACGGCATGAGCAGGCGCGACGCCGCGCTCAAGACCATGGAGGAGGTCGGCGGCGCGTTGGTGTCGATCGCGCTCGTGCTGTGCGCGGTGTTCGTGCCGACGGCGTTCCTGGGCGGCATCTCAGGACAGTTCTTCCAGCAATTCGCCGTCACCATCGCGGTCGCGACCGCAATCTCCTGCTTCTGCTCGCTGACGCTGTCGCCGGCGCTGGCCTCGCAGATCCTGGTGCCTCACGAAGAGAAGCGGCCGCCGGCGCGCTGGAATTTCATCGCGCGCGGCTGGGACGCGTTCACCGGCGTCTTCAACCGCGCGTTCGAGCGGTTGTCGCACGGCTATGCCAGCGTCGCCAACTTCGTGATCCGGCATTCGGTGGTGATGCTGCTGATTTACGTGGGCCTGATCGGCAGCGCCGGCTGGCTGATCGCGACCACGCCGCAAGGTTTCATCCCGGCGCAGGATCGCGGCTATGTCATCGTCTCCGTGCAATTGCCGGGCGCGGCGTCGCTGGCGCGCACCACCGAGGTCGTGCGCGAGATCGAGCGCATCGCGCTGGATACGCCGGGCATCATCCGCGTCGCCGCCTTTGCCGGCTTCTCGGGCGCCACGCGCACGCAGGCCGGCAACGCTGCAGCGCTGTTTCCGGTGTTCGACGAGCCGGAGGTGCGTCTGAAGAAGGGTCTGTCCGCGAACGCCATCACCGCCGAGCTGCGCAAGCGGCTGTCGAGAATCGAGGGCGCGTTCATCATCGTCATTCCGCCGCCGGCCGTGCCTGGCATCGGCACCGGCGGCGGCTTCACCATCCGCATCCAGGATCGCCAAGGCCGCGGGCCGGAATTGCTTGCGGCAGCGACCGACGAGCTCGTGGCTGCCGCACGCAAGACGCCGGAGCTCACTTCGGTGTTCTCGCCCTTCACCGCGAACACACCCCAGGTCTTCGTCGACATCGACCGCACCAAGGCGCAGAAGCTCGGCGTTCCCATCGCCAACATCAACGATACGATCCAGACCTATTTCGGATCGACCTATGTCAACGACTTCAATCTGTTCGGCCGCACCTATCACGTCACCGCGCAAGCCGACCAGCCGTTCCGGAAAGAGACCAGCGATCTCGCGCGGCTGCGCACGCGCAATGCGTCCGGCGATATGGTGATGCTCGGCAGCGTCGTCGATTTCCGCGACGTCTCGGGCCCCGACCGCGTTGCACGCTACAATCTCTACGCGGCCTCCGAATTGCAGGGCGAGCCGGCGCCGGGCACGAGCTCGACCACCGCGCTCAACGCCATCAAGAAGCTCGCGGACGACACCTTGCCGAGCGGCTTCTCCTTCGAATGGACGGACCTGTCCTACCAGCAGGTCACCGGCGGCAATGCCGGCCTCTATGTGTTCCCGATCTGCGTGCTGTTCGTCTATCTCGTCCTCGCCGCGCAGTACGGCAGCTGGACCTTGCCGTTCGCGGTGATCCTGATCGTGCCGATGTGTTTGCTCGCTGCCACCATCGGCGTGCGCATCATGGGGCAGGACGTCAATATCCTCACGCAAATCGGCTTCGTCGTGCTGGTGGGGCTTGCCGCCAAAAACGCCATCCTGATCGTCGAGTTCGCCCGCGACATCGAGCTCGAGGGCAAACCGCGGCTGGAAGCCGTGATCGAAGCCTGCCGCCTGCGCCTGCGGCCGATCCTGATGACGTCCTTCGCCTTCATCCTCGGCGTGCTGCCACTTGTGGTCTCGACCGGCTCGGGCTCGGAGATGCGCCAGGCCGTCGGTGTCGCCGTGTTCTTCGGCATGCTCGGCGTCACGCTGTTCGGCCTGGTCTTCACCCCGATCTTCTACATGATCGTGCGCAACCTCGCCGACGGGCGCGGGAAGAAGCCGGCGGCCGCAACTTGATGGTCATTGTGGCCAAGGGCGTATCCGCGCTCACAGTGTCGTCCCGGATCTGCGCTCTGCTTCGCTGCGCTTGTCCGGGACGACGAGCTGAGTTTGGCACGCCTGCGCCCATACTAACGGCTGAGGCCGAAATGGATGGGCATTGCCGGGGTTCTTCACTAGTATCCGCGCGATTTCAAAACAGAAAACTGCTGGGAGTTAAAATATGAAATCAGCATTTTTGGCCGCCGCCGCGGTGTCCGTGTTGTTGGTGGTGCCGGCCTCCGCGCAAACCGCCAATCAAGGCGTCAAGATCGGCATCCTCAACGACCAGTCCGGCGTATATGCCGATTACGGTGGCAAATGGTCGGTTGAAGCCGCCAAGATGGCGATCGAGGATTTTGGCGGCGAGGTGCTGGGGCACAAGATCGAGCTCGTCACCGCCGATCACCAGAACAAGCCAGATCTTGCCACCTCCATCGCGCGGCGCTGGTACGACGTCGAGAACGTCGACATGATCACGGAGCTGACGACATCGTCCGTCGCGCTCGCGATCCATGAGCTCTCCAAGGAAAAGAAGAAGATCGACATCGTCGTGGGTGCTGCGACATCGCGCCTCACCGGCGATGCCTGCCAGCCCTATGGCTTCCACTGGGCCTATGACACCCGCGCGCTCGCGGTCGGCACCGGCGGTGCGCTGACCAAGGCCGGCGGCGACACCTGGTTCTTCCTCACCGCCGACTATGCCTTCGGCTACGCGCTGGAAAAGGACACCAGCGAGATCGTCACCGCCAATGGCGGCAAGGTGGTCGGCTCGGTCCGCGTGCCCCTCAACTCGTCGGACTTCTCCTCCTTCCTGCTCCAGGCGCAGAGCTCGAAGGCCAAGATCGTCGGCCTTGCCAATGCAGGGCTCGACACCACCAACTCGATCAAGCAGGCCGCCGAGTTCGGCATCGTCACCGGCGGCCAGAAGCTTGCTGGCCTCCTGATGACACTGGCCGAGGTCAATGGCCTTGGCTTGCAGGCCGCGCAAGGCCTGGTGCTCACCGAGGGCTATTACTGGGATCTCAACGACAAGACGCGCGGTCTCGGCGAACGCTTCTTCAAGCGCACCGGGCGAATGCCGAGCATGATCCACGCTGGCACCTATTCGGCGACGCTGAGCTACCTGAAGGCGGTCAAGGCCGCCGGCACCAAGGATCCGGAGGCGGTCGCCAAGAAGATGAAGGAACTCCCGGTTGACGACGCCTTCGCGCAAGGCAAGGTGCTCGAGAACGGCCGCATGGTCCACGACATGTATCTGTTCGAGGTCAAGAAGCCGTCGGAATCGAAGAAGCCCTGGGACTACTACAAGCTGCTCGCCACCGTCCCCGGCGACAAGGCCTTCTTTACCGTCAAGGAGAGCGGCTGCCCGCTGACGAAGTGAGTGGCAAGGGCAACGTCAGCTCCACAACTCCGGTGTCGTCCCGGCGAAGGCCGGGACCCAACCCCAGGGAGTAGTTGCGGCGCAAGATCGCGTTTATCAATCTTCGCCAAACTCCGCCCTGAGGTTATGGAGACCGGATCTGCGCTTCGCTTGTCCGGGACGACGATGGTGATTGTTGCCGCCACCTTGCCTCAATGCACCAGCCGCCACAGCACCGCGACGAGCGATCCTATCCACAGCGCGATGCTGGCGAAGGCCTGGATGGCAAATCCCCGGCCGCGCTTGGCGGCTTCCTTGGAATAGCCGATGAAATAGACGATGCGGCCGATGATCCAGACCGCGCCGATTGCGGCCGCGATGGCGTCACTGACATAGATCGCGAACAGCCAAAGCGATGGCAGATCGGCATCCATTCCAGCGTGTTCATCTGGATGCGGAAGGCGCGCTCAAAGTCGGGATGGCCCGACATCGCTGGCACCTTGACGCCAGTCTTCGCACGCGACCGTGCGACATTGATGGTGGTGTAGAAGCAGAACGCTACGGCGAGCAGCGTGATGAGCGCGGTCAGGTGATACATCGCACGGTTCCCCTCGGATCGGCCGATGCTCAATAGCCCGTCAGCTCGAGATAGCCAACGCCGTCATGGCTGCCGGAAAAGCTGATCGGGCCCTCCCAATAGGAAAAGCCGGTGCCCATCCAGGCCGCGGGGTTGAGCGGCTTGCAGGTGATCGTCAGGGAACGCGAGGGGACTACGATCTGCCATTCCACCGGCAGTTTGCGCCCCGCAACCTCGGCCCATCCCCTCGGCGTCATCCGGATGTCGGCGGCAAAGATTTGCTGCGTGCGGCCGTCGGGCGAAATCCAGTTGCCGAACGGATCGTCCTTGCCGTCCTTCTGCCGCAGCCGGTACAGCATCAGCTTGTCGCCAGATGAGAGATGCAGCGACAGCCAGTCCCAGCCGGTCTGGTCGGCGCCAAGCGGCTGGCTGCTCCATTCGCGGTCCATCCAGGCTTGCCCCGACACATCGACCGCCTTGTCGTCGATGACGAGGCTGCCGTGCGCACGGAAAAACGGCTGGCTGTAGTAATACGACGCCTGGCCGCGCTCGGACTTGCGGCTGAAACCACCGTCGCCTTGCAGCACCACCGGACGATCAGCCTGAAGCGTCAGTGCGTAGCTGAAATCGGTGCCTGACGCCTTCAGCGTCAGCGGCGCCAGCTTGCTATCATCGGTGCTCTCAGTGCCCTTCATCTCCCAGTCGTCGATCCAGGCCGCGAACGGCTTTGCATCCACACCCGCCTGCCCGACGCCGCCGCGGGCGAACAGCTCGTTGAAGCGATGGGTGTCGGCGCGGGTCACCGCGGCATGGCCCATCCAGAGCTGTTGATTGGCCCAGCCCTCGCGCTGCGGCCCAGCCTCGGCGGCCTGGCGAAACAGCGTCCATTGCAGGCCGCAAGCCGCGCCACTGGCATCGATCAGATTCGCCGTGAGGTACCACCACTCGATGCGGAAATCGGGGTGCGGGCCGTGGTCGGCGAGGAAGGAAAACACTTTTCCAGGCGTGACCTGCGCAAAGCCATCTGCGGTCTCGCCGAGGCCGGCGTAACCTTGCGCCGCCGTGCGACGCGACAGCGCCAATGCGGCGAGGGCGCCGGCAAATGCGCGCCGCGATAGTCCGTCAGCGCTCATTGGCAAACACCTTCACGAGATCTGCCGGCTGCATCCGCGCGAGCCGCGCCACCGGCAGCAAGGCGGCCAGCAGCGAGGCGAGTAGCGCCACCGCGACCAGCTCGACCAGTTGCAGCGGAAACACGTGGAACGGCAGGCGCCAGCCGAACGCTTTTACGTTGACGATCGCGATCAGGCACCAGGCCACGACGAGACCCAACGGCAATGCCAGCAGCGCCGTGAACAGCGCAACCGCCAGCGTCTTGGTCAGTTCGATCGCAGCAAGGCGCGACCGCGTGAGGCCGATCGCCCAAAGCGGCGCGAGCTGCGGCAGGCGGGAGTTGGCGAGCGTCAGCAGGCTGGTCAGCAGCGCGATGCCGGCGACGCCGAGAGTGAAGGCGTTCAGTGCTCCCGTCACCGCAAAAGTGCGGTTGAAGATGCGGATCGATTCCGCTTTCACCGTTGCCTGGTCGGCGACGCTGCGGTCGTCGAGAGCAAACTGCTTCTGCAGCGCCGTGATCAGGCCGGGAATCCTGTCTCGGGGAACGATGAGTCCGATCCGTGTCTGCGGCGTCTGGGGAAAGCGCCGGATCAACGCCGCGACGTTCACGGCGAGCTGCCCCTTGGGATTGCCGTAATCGGCATAGATGCCGGCGATGTCGAGCACCCAGCTACCGCCCGGCGCGGGGATCTCGATGACATCGCCGACGCGCAGGTTCAATCGCCGGCTCAATTGCTCGCTGACGAAGGCGGCATCGCCCGGCACGAGCTGCGCCCAGGCGCGCGGCGCGGCTTCGAGTAGCGGCCAGCGCTCGCGATAGAGCGGGTGGTCGGGCAGGCCGAACAGCTCCACCGGCTGTCCTTCGAGTTGCGTCTCCGCCCGCCCGCCGCTCAGGATCGCCTGCACCTCGCCGCGCTCGCGCAGCCAAGTCCGGATCGCAACCGCCTTCGCGTTGTCGGGCGCGCCGATATAGACGTCGGCGGCCAGCCGTCCGTTCAGCCAGGTGACGAATGTGCGGCTGAAAGTTTCCACCATGGTTGAGACGCCGACATTGACTGCGAGTGCGAGCAGCAGCGCCATCAGCGCCAGCGAGAGGCCTGATAGCTGCTGTCGGCTGTCGGCCCAGAACCACAACGCAAGCGGGCGGCGCGCGCGGCGCTGGCCAATGAGCAGGATGATCTCGAGCAGCGCGGGAAGGATCAGCGCCGCGCCCAGCATCAGCGCAGCGAGCACGCCGAAGCCGGCGATCAGCGTATCGCCATAGCGCAACAACAGCAGCGCGATTGCGAACACCGCACACGCTGCCGCACCTTGCAGGATCAGCCAGCGCTGCTGCGCCTGCTGCCAGGCCTGCGGTTGCGCAGTTGCAAGCAGCGGCAGCCGCATCGCCTTGACCAGACTCGTTGCCGCCGCGATCATCGCGCCGATGATGCTGATCCCGATGCCGGCGAGCCACCATTCGCCGCGGAGCGAAAGTTGCCCCGGAATCTGCGCGCCATAGAGCCCGCGCAGCGAGGCCGCGACATCCGGCAGCAGCGCCGCCGCGATGACATAGCCGCAGACGAGCCCGACGAGCCCCGCAGCGAGCGCCAGCACCACCAGCTCGATCACCAGCACCGTGTTGAGCAACCGTGCCGAGGCGCCGCAGGCCCGCAGCGTACGCAGCATCGGCAATCGTTGCTCGAAGGCGAGGCCGACGGCCGAATTGACGATGAAAAGTCCGACGAAGAACGACAGCAGGCCAAAGGCGGTGAGATTGAGATGGAAGCTGTCGGTGAGGCGTTCGAGCTCGGTCTCCGCGCTCGGCTCCATCAGCTGCAAGCGGTCGCCGACGACGCTCGCGAGCGGCGCAGGCTTGCTCTTGGCCTTGCCGATCAGGAGCCGCGAGAGCTGGCCTTGCTTGCCAAGCAGCCGCTGTGCGACGCCGATGTCGACCACCAGCACGTCGGGCACGAGCTGCGGCTGCGCATGCAGTGGTGGCAGCTTTGCGCCGCTGCTGATCAGCGGCGCCGCGCCCTCCGCCGCGTCGAGATCGGCGAGCGTCTCCGGCGCCACCAGTGTCTGGCCGGGCGCGGCGACGAAGGCGCGCAAGTCCGACGCGCCGAGCCGCGGCGCATTGCCGACCTCGGCCGGCAGCGTCACCGGCTCGATGCCGAGCAGGCGGAACGAGCGTCCGTTGATCTGGACGCGGCCCTCCACGACCGGCGACACCGGCCAGCCGGCGCGGCTGAGCGCAACGAACAGGTCCTGAGAGAACGTCGCGGCATCGGGCGCGACCAGCATCGGCGTGCGCACGCCGCCGAACGTCGCCGCAGCGCGATCGTAGGCATTGCGCGCCTGCTGGTTGATCGCCTGCACGCCGCTCCACAGGGCGGTTGCCGCAATCAGGCCGATCAGCAGCGTCGCGAGCTGCATCGGATGTCGCCGCCAATGGCTGAGCAGCACGGCAAGGATCCAGAGCGCGCGCCTCATGTGATCCGCCCCGCATGCAGCGTGACGTGGCGGTCGAGCGTGCCGGCCAGGTGCAGGCTGTGCGTCACCATCAAGAAGCCGCAGCCGGTGCGCGCCACGAGATCGCGCGCCAAGGCGAGCACGTCGTCCGCCGTGGATTCATCCAGATTACCCGTCGGCTCGTCCGCGAGCAGCAGTGACGGCTTGATCGCGAGTGCCCGGCCGATCGCGACCCGCTGCTGC
Source organism: Bradyrhizobium sp. UFLA05-108 (assembly GCF_059803455.1). NCBI lineage: Bacteria > Pseudomonadati > Pseudomonadota > Alphaproteobacteria > Hyphomicrobiales > Nitrobacteraceae > Bradyrhizobium > Bradyrhizobium sp. UFLA05-108. The sequence continues at coordinate 170,802 of NZ_JBANAZ010000001.1, forward strand.
TGGCCGCCAGAGAGCTGCTCGGGGTAGCGTCTCAACAGCTTGCCGAGGCCGAGTCGCTCGATCAGCTCGCCGTGCCAGGCGGCATCGTGCCGGCCGGCGATCCGCGCCTGGAAGGCGAGATTGTCCTCGACCGACAGACTCGGGATCAGGTTGAACTGCTGGAAGACCAGCCCCAGCCGGTCGCGCCGCAGCGCTGCCCGCCCTGCATCCGGCAGCGCCGTCATATCGGTGCTTTCGAGCATGATCGTGCCGCCGTCGGCGCCATCCAGCCCCGCGATCAGGTGCAGCAGCGTGCTCTTGCCGCTGCCGGATTCGCCGGTCAGCGCGACACGCTCGCCGGGGCGCACGTCGAGATCGACGCCGCGCAACACATGAACCGGCTCGCCGGCCGAGGAGAAGCTTTTGGAGAGGTTTTTGATGCTCAGCACGATGAATGGCGCCGCACGGAATTAACTGGAATGTTGCGTAGCATAGTTGATGCGGAAATGTCGGGGTTGTGTTGCCGTTCAAGCCGTTGTTAGCTCGCAAGACGGCCAGATCAAAAGCGCCGAAAAACGGCGAGACGGGGAGAAATATGAGCGCTCAGGGAACGCCCAAAGCGGCGGGCAGCACGACAGCCAAGGCAACGCCGAAGGGCGCCTGGACCGTCACCTTTCTCCTGTTTCTCTTCATGGTGGTGAATTTCGCCGACAAGATCGTCGTGGGACTCGCCGCTGTGCCGATCATGACCGACCTGAAGCTCGCGCCGGAGCAGTTCGGCCTGCTCGGCTCTTCCTTCTTTGTCCTGTTCTCGATCTCGACCATCGTGGTCGGCTTCATCGTCAACAAGGTGCCGACGCGCTGGGTGTTGCTGACGCTCGCGGTCATCTGGTCGCTGGCGCAGTTTCCGATGGTCGGCACCGTCAGCTTCGCCACGCTCGTGATCTGCCGCATCGTGCTCGGCGCGGGCGAGGGGCCGGGCTTCTCGGTCGCCGCACACGCGATCTACAAATGGTTTCCAGACGAGAAGCGCACGCTGCCGACCGCGATCCTGTCGCAGGGTTCGGCCTTCGGCGTCATTCTCGCGGTGCCCGCGTTGAACTGGATCATCGTCAACCACTCCTGGCACTATGCCTTTGGTGCGCTCGGCGTCGTCGGCCTGATCTGGGTCGCGGCCTGGCTTGCGCTCGGCAAGGAGGGGCCGCTGGAGGACACGCAACTGCTGGCGGCCACCGAGCCGAAGATTCCCTATGTCCAGCTTCTCACCTCGCGCACCTTCATCGGCTGCGTGGCGGCGACCTTCGGAGCCTATTGGGCGCTGTCGCTCGGTCTTACCTGGTTCACGTCCTTCATCGTCAAGGGACTCGGCTTCTCGCAGTCGGATGCGGGCTGGATATCTATCCTGCCGTGGGTATTCGGTGCCACCATCGTCATTCTCACGGGCTGGATCTCGCAGGTGATGATGGTGCGCGGCGCGACCACGCGCGTTGCGCGCGGCGTGCTCGGCTCGGTGCCCCTCGTGGTCGGCGGCCTCATCCTCGCGGCGATGCCGCACGTGCAGGGGGCGGGGTTGCAGATCGCGCTGCTCGTGGTCGGCTCGGGCCTGTGCGGGGCGATCTACGTCGTCTGCCCGCCGATGCTTGGCGAGTTCACACCGGCTTCGCAGCGCGGCGCCGTCATCGCGATCTACGGCGCACTCTACACGCTCGCCGGCATCATCGCGCCGGCCGTAATGGGCAGCGTGATCCAGCGCGCCGGCTCAATGGTCGACGGCTACTTGACCGGCTACACCATCAACGCCGTGGTCATGATCGGTTCTGGCGTGCTCGGCCTGCTGCTGCTCTGGCCGAACACGGAAAAGGCGAGGCTAACGCGTGGGGCCGGCACTCAGGCCGGTGTGTTGAAGGGCGTGGTGTCGCCGACGTAACGCGCCGCCACCACCACTGTCGTCCTGGACCAGCGAGCGTAGCGAGTGCTGATCCAGGGCCCATGATCACAGGACAACGGAATTGGCACGCTGGTCGCTCCAGCGTGTTTCAAACAACTGCCATTCGGGGTAATGGGTCCTGGCTTTCGCCGGGACGACAGCGGAGAGAGCGCTACTTGGCGCCTTCCGGTCGCCGCTCCGTCAGCAGCGACAAGAACACCGTGGCCACCATGAACACCACCGACGCGCCGAATACCCAGTGCGGCGCGTTCTGGTCCATGATCCAACCGAACAGCAGCGGGCTGATGATGCCGCCGAGGTTGAAACCGGTTGAGACGATGCCAAAGGCGCGCCCGGCTGCGCCCGCCGGCGCCGCATTGCGCACCAGCATGTCGCGCGAGGGTGCGATCACGCCGGAGAGGAAGCCCGCAACAGTCATCGCAACCGTCAGCAGCAAGCCGGGCAGTGCGACGAGCGCAATCAGAAGCACGATCGCCGCGTTCACGGCAAAGCAGGCGGCGGCGAGCTGGCCGTGGCGTTCGGTGCGGTCGGCGAGAAAGCCGCCCGCGAGCACGCCGACGGCGCTTGACCCCAGAAATGCCGTTAGCGCGACATTGGCGGCGGAGTAGGACGCGGCATAGCCGCTCATCAGCGCGACCACGCCGAAATTGCTGATGCCGGCAACTGACAGGCTGAGCAGCATGAACAGCACGGTCAGCATGATCAGCGCCGGCGTGATGACCGCCTGTCTTGGCGCGGCTTCGTTTCCCGGCTTCTTCCTGTGCGCGCCGGCGTCGGGAATGTTGATCACGATGAGCAGCAGCGCGCAGAGCACGCCGATCGCGCCCGATGCGATCAGCGCGCCGGTGCCGCCCGAAACCGTGACGAGCGCAGCCACGATCGCCGGTGCCACCGCGCCACCGAGATAGCCGGCAAATGTGTGGACCGAGAAGGCGCGGCCCATCCGCGCCTCGTCCATGTGCTCGGCGAGGATCGCATAGTCGGCCGGGTGATAGACGCTGTTGGCAAGGCCGAGCAGCACCGCGCAGATGATCAGAGAGACGTAGCTTAAGTGCAGGCCGAGCAGTACGAGGGAGAGTCCGCCGATTACGAGCCCGGTCAGCAGGATCTTTCGCGCGTCGAAATGGTCGACGAGGTAGCCGGTCGGTGCCTGGGTCAGGCCGGACACGACCGCAAACACGGTGAGCGCAAAGCCGAGCTCGATATAGCCGACGCCGAGCTGGCTTTTGAGGAACGGAAACAGCATCGGCAGAACCAGGATGTGGAAATGGCTGATCCAATGCGCGATCGAGATCCCCGTCAGCGTGCGTAGCGCGCTGTCGGTCTTTCCCTCTTGCGGTGCGGCGAGAACGTCGGCCATCGCAGTTCCGTTTCACTTCCTACTATCGAAGCGCAAACTATCGGCGCGCGCGGTTATTTGTCCATGAATGCCCGCGCATGGCAGGTAGTGCGGGCATAGTGCGTCCCCACAGTCGTTCTGGCGTAAGCCAGGACCATTACCCCAGGGCGTAGTTTGGCGAAGACTCGTCGTTCGGTACCGCGACCGATCACAATCGAGAGATCACGCGGTATGGGTCCTGCTTTCGCCAGGACGACATTGGAGTGCGTTGCCGCCCTCACAACGGCTCGTCATCGGTGCCGTAGCGGTCGCGTTTGGGGGTGGCGATGTCGCCGTCTTCATCGTCGTCGTCGGTATCGGGCGGCGGCTGCGGCTTTCTCTTGGTGTCGTCCGCTTTCTTCGGCGGCGGGTTCTTGTTGCCGGCCTTGGCCATGACCTTCTCCGGATGGTGATGCGTCAGCGCATGTTAGCCGGCTTGGGACCAATTTTCTTGACCTCTCTCAAATGGCGAGGCGCTAAGCGGCGCCACCTGGATGGCATCACACCCGTACCACCGGCCCGCCCGCCTTCTTCCAGGCGTCGATGCCGCCCGCGATATGCGCGGTGTTGGCGAGCCCGGCCTGTTTCGCCGCGGCAACCGCCATCGCCGAGCGCTCGCCGAAGGCGCAGAAGAACAGCACGCGGCGACCAGTGGCGGCCGCCACCTCGCGCAGCATGCCACCGGGTTTCAGGCTCTCCTCGATCGACGGATAGGGTGCATGCAGCGCGCCCTCGAGCATGCCGTGCTTGGCGCGCTCATTGCTCTCGCGCAGATCGACCAAGAGGATGTCGGGCCGGCCGAGTGCGCGCATCGCATCGACGGCGCTGAGCGCGCGGCCTTCCTTCTCAAGCTCCTCCTGATGCAGGCCGACATGCATGTTGGCCGGCACCGCCACATCCATCATCTTCGGATTGGGCAGCTTCAGGTTGGCCATCAGCTCGATATATTCGTCGACCGAGCGCACCTGGAGACGGGGATTGTGGCGCTTCTCCTCGCCGATGGTGGAGACGGTATCGCCCTTGTAGTCATGCGCGGGGAAGACCAGCGTCTCCTCCGGCAACTTCAAGAGGCGATTGAAGATCGAGTCGTATTGTGCGCGCGAAGAGCCGTTCTGGAAGTCGGTGCGGCCGGTGCCGCGGATCAGCAGCGTGTCTCCGGTGAAGACGCGGTCGCCCATGAGATAGGAGTAGGAGTCATCGGTATGGCCGGGCGTATACATCACGTCGAGCGACATGCCCTCGATCGTCACTTTGTCGCCGTCGGAGACCCGCATCGCCACCACGTCGGCCTTGCTCTGGTCGCCCATGATGGTCATGCAGTGGGTGCGGTCGCGTAGTTCGCCAAGCCCGGTGACGTGGTCGGCATGCAGGTGGGTGTCGACGGCCTTGACCAGCTTGAGGTCGAGCTCGCGCAGCAATTGGCAGTAGCGGTCGACCTTCTCCAGCACGGGATCGAGGATCAGTGCCTCGCCGCCGGCGCGACTGGCCAGCAGATAGCTGTAGGTCCCGGAAACGCTGTCGAACATTTGGCGGAAGATCATGGCGGAACCCCCGGCGTGAACTGGCTTCCAAGATTCTACTACGGCGCGGGTCAAAAAGAGAAGTAATTCACTGCCTAAACAGGAAGATTTAGAAAATTTTTATTCCGCGTGATGAGGGGGCAAGAGGCCGATTTGGGGCCGGCAGGGCCCAAGAGACGTTAGGGTCATGTTGCCTCAATTACCGCTGTCATTCCCCGCGAAGGCGGGGAATCCAGTACGTCGCAGCTTCTCCGTGTCCCCTGGCCAACCTGTCAGCGATGTGTCCGAACAGGTGTCAGCCATGTCCCCGGGCTAAACACTTCGCGGGCGATGACACCGAAGGTGTCGCGACGCTGTGCCACGGCAACAGGCTTACGGCCTTACCAGCGTGTAGCCATTCTCGGTCAGGAACAGGATCTGGCCGACCCCGACCTGAACGGGCGTCGCGGATGGGATGAAATCCGGCCGCCGGCCGCTCTCCCGCTCGATCGTGTCGACGGTGTTGAGGCAGATGTCGAAGCGGACGCCTTGCGCGATCAGGCTTTCGACCTGCTTGCGGTGGTCGTTGGCGCTGAGCAGGAGGTCGATGCCGGGACCGAACGCGACCACCTCGATCGCAACCTTGTCGGGGTCATAGGCTTTCAGGAGATTGTTGGCGACGCTGAGCACCAGCGCCTGCTTCTTCGCATCACCATCGGAGAGCTGGAGCACGATCTTGTGCTCGGCAAACGGCTTGTCCTGCAAGGGCACCTGCTGCGCGAAGGCAGGCAGCACCATAGGCCAGGCGACCAGCGCCAACAGCATCGCGCGACGATTTGGCGAACGCATCATCCCTGTCCTGCAATTCCCGGATTGTCCTCGACGCCCCTCAGCGCGACGCCGGAGCTTTTGTTCTCGGGCATCCGTCCGGAGCGCAGATATTTTGCGACCACGTCCCAGACAGGCGCGCCCTGCTGGGCGTTGACGGACGCCCAGCCCGCGACCTTGTAGCGTCGGTGCGCCTCGACCGGCATGCCGCTGTCGAGCGTCAGCGCCGAGATGCGGCTGCCGATCGCGGCTGTCGGCGTGCAGGTGTAATTGAGCCCGCCGGCGCGCACCATATCACCGCCCTGCTGGTGGTAGGGATCGGGGTTGAAGAGGTTGTCGCAGATGTCCTCCAAGACGTCCTTGATCTGGCCGCCCGTCATCTCCTGCACATAGGTCTCGGGATAGGAGATTGCGGTCTCCGCCAGCACATCCTCGAGCGTGAGCGGCTGGCCGGCGAGCGCGGTGACCCCCCAGCGAAAGCCCGGAGACAGCGCGATCTCGGTATCGAGCTCGTGGCGCAGTGCCGCGCAGATGAGCTCATCCACGGGGCCGGAAAAGTTGCCGCGGCGATAGAGCAGGCGGTCGGGCGTTGCGAGCTTCTCCGACCAGTCGGTGACGTGCGGCGCGCGCACCTTGCCGATCAGCTCGGCCATCGCCGGATCCGGCTTCAACAGCTCGGAATAGACCGGCAGCAGATGGTATCTGATGTCGCTGACCTTGCCCTTGGCGAGCTGGAGATCGAGCACGGCGAGAAATTTTCCGTTCGAGCCGGCATTGCTGACGAGCGTCGTGCCATTCGCATTCTTCACCGCCACCGGTTGCGGGACGGCGTCATGGGTGTGGCCGCCGAGAATGACGTCGATGCCGGTGACGCGGCTCGCAAGCTTCAGATCGACGTCCATGCCGTTGTGCGAAAGCAGAATCACGGCATCGACCTTGTCATTGCCGCGCAAGCCGTCGACCAGTTTTTGCAGCTCCTCCTCGCGGATGCCAAAGGTCCAATCCGGCGTGAAGCGCTTCGGATGCGCGATCGGCACGTAGGGGAAAGCCTGGCCGATGATCGCGGCGCGATAGCCGCCGAACTCCTTGATGGTCGAGGGCTTGAACACGCGCCCCGTCGCCTTGTCGAATGCGCGTGCGTCGTTGAACGCGGCTTCCTCAGTCAGGAAGACGTTCTGCGCCAGAAACTCGCCCTTGAAGCGCTCGAGATTGTCGCGCAGCGCCTGCTCGCCATAGGTGAACTCCCAATGGCCCGTCATCGCCTCGATGCCGAGCAGATTCGCCACCTCGACCATGTCGCGGCCCTGCATGGTGTTGGCAAGGCCGGTGCCCTGCCAGAGGTCGCCGCCGTCGAGCAGCAGCGAATGCTGCTCGCCGACGTCGTTGCGTAAGCGGTCGATCAGCGTCTTCAGATGCGCAAAGCCGCCGAGCCTGCCGAAGCGGGCCGCGGACTTCTCGAACTCGAAGCAGGTGAAGGCATAGGCGTCCGCGCTGTCGGACCGGATGCCGAAACGCTCGAGGAAGGCGCGGCCGACCAGATGAGGCGGCCGTCCCGCCATCTCGCCGATGCCGATATTGACGCTGGGCTCGCGGAAATAGACCGGGTTGAGCTGCGCATGGGTATCGGTGAGGTGCAGGACGCGCGCATTGCCGAAGCGTTCGAGGTCGTAGATGCTGGTGGTCTCCGCGCCGCGCGCAAGCCGCGGCAGCCCGGCCGTGACGGCGGCAGCGCCTGCGGCTCTCAGGAAATCGCGGCGGCGGATGGTCATCCCAAATACTCCGCCCCTTAAAGAAGAAGATCGTCCAACAGTTCCACGAGAGCCAGTCTAGCGGATTTCCATCGCCTTCCAGGCTTCTTTTTCCGACGTCGCCTGGAAGATCGAGGCCTTCGCCAGCGCTTCGGCCTCCTTGGCGGCGGCAACCGCACGGTCGAAATCGCCGCCATCGCCGGCCTTCTTCGCGGCGGCCAGAGCCGCAATGGTCGGCGTCCACTGGTTGCGCAAGCCGGCCGCTTCCTTGCTGGCGGCTTCCGCCGCAGCATAGGCCGCCTTGTAGTCGGCCTCGCTCGCCGCGCGCGCTGGCGCTGCGGCAGCCATCAGCAGCAACACGAGTGCGACTGATCGCATTCCGATCATCGACGGGGTCATGGCCGCGCTCCCGGGCCGGAGATCGGCAGGCCATTGGCGACGTAGGACAGGAAATATTCGACGTCGCGGTATTCGTCCGACTGCGGTTCCAGTGGAACCGCGCGGGTCTGGCTGTTGCAGGTGACGAAGCGGCGGCTGGTCGTGCCCATGCCGCTCCATTCCGAGCGGTAGATCGGCATCGCGTTCAAAATGCCAAGCGCCGGCGCCAGCACTTCCGCGCGGATGCGCTCGCCCGGGCTCTGCACATGGCAGCTCGCGCAGGAGAAGTTCATCTGCCCACGCCGCGTGTAGAAATAGCGCTTGCCGTTCTCAAAGGCCTCGAACGCGCGCGGATCGTCGGGAATCTTGATGTCCATCAGTTTGCCGCGCGAGGTGAAGGCCATGTAGGCGGTCAGCGAGGCCATCTCGTCCTTGACGTAGGAGTAGGGCGCCTCGCCATTGGCCTCGCGGCAGCGGTTGAGCGCGAGCTCGAGCGTGACGACCTTGCCTTCCTTCTGGTCGAAGTAAGGATAGTTCTGGCGGATGCCGATGCCGCCGTTCGGGAAGCAGTCGGCGTAGGTCTTGCCGTTCTTGAACGGGGTCGAAAACATCTCCTTGCCGGCATCGAGCGCGAACTCGTAAGGCGGGAATTCCTCCTTCTCCTGCCACTGCCGCTTCATGTCCTCGTTCATGGAATAAGGACCGTTGACGAAATCCTCGTGCTTCACGTTCGGAAATTTCTGGAAGAAGAAGTTCTGGAACGCCTTGGCATCGGTGGCCGGATCGATTTTGTCAGCGGCGATCACGCGCTGTGCGGTGAAGCCGAGCGCTGTGAGCGCGACGATCGCGGAGCCGAGCCAGATTGCGGAACGCGTCTTCATCACGAGATCTTCGCGGTGGTCGTATCCGACGCACCCTTGTTGTCGACCCAGCTGATCTTGAGGTCGTCGCCCTTCTTAGCCCCCTTGAAGCTGAACTTGACGTAGGGATCCTTGGAGACCGCAGGCCCCCAATCGGCGACGAACACGTCCTTGCCGTCGTGCGCGAATTTCAGTTCCTGGATGAAGTGCGCCGGGATCAGCTCGCCCTTCGAATCCTTGACGAAGCCGGAATCCATGGGGTGCTGGATCAGCGCCTGCACCTCGGTGATGTCGCCGTTGGCGGTGGCGCGTACGCGAATGGTGGATGCCATCGAACTTGTCTCCTAGCCGCCGCAGCCGCCGACGGTGACCTTGACCTCTTTGGTCGCGCTGAAGAGCTTGCCGTCGGCCTCGACGATCGCGACCACGTTGGTGGTCTTTGCCATCTTCAAACGGTTGGCGACGCTCGGGACCGTGCCGTCCGGAATCTTGTAGCTTGCGGCCAGCGCGTTCGGGTTCTCCGCGACGAGGAACGAGATCGAGGTCACCTTGTCGAGCGTCGTCGTCACCGAGATCGGCACCACGCCGCCGTTCTCGGCGATCTCGGGCGCATCCAGCTTGATCTTGTCGGACGGCTCGGCGGTCCTGCCGTAGAGCGCCTTGATCGCGTCGGCCTCGCTCTTCTGCTTGAATGCTTCTTCCGGATATTTGTCGTTGGCCGCGGCGCGCGCCGGCGAGCTCGCGAACGGCAGATTGCCCAGATTGCCGAGGCCGATCAGCGCAACGGAGGCCGCGCCCTGCAGGATCAGGCGCCGCGTCGCGAGAAGGCCGGTCGTTGCACTCATCTCAGTCTCCTGGTCGATCGCCTCAGCGATCCCTTGGGTATCGGCGCCGCTACAGAGTCTGGAGGAAATCAACGATCGCGTTGATCTCCTGTTCGGTCAAAATCCGGTTCCGTCCGAACGGCGGCATCATGGTCTGCGGATTGCGCTTGGCCTCGTCGAACAGGATCGCGAAGAGCTCGTTGCGATCGGGGTATTTTGTCTTGATGTCCTTCAGCTCGGGCCCGATCGTGCCGGGCAGGTCGCCGCCCCTGATCACGTGGCAGGTCAGGCAATTGCCCTTGCCGCGGTCGAAGGCGAGCTTTTGTCCCTCGCTGGCGGCGGATTGGGCGCGCGCGGGCCCTGCGACGACCGCGGCGAGGGCGGCCAGAATGAAGACCAGAGCGGGCTTCCGGGGAAAGGCGGTCAAGGCGTCGGTCCGAGGCGTTAGGTCGATGATCTCGTGTCGAAATATAGTGCTCAAAGCACAAAGGACCTCGCCTGACAATCGCGACTATGCAGGCCGCAAATTGGAGTTAATATCTTTCGCGTTGCAACCGAAGAGACTATCTGTTCGGCAGTTTCGGCTCTGACAGGCCAATGTTTTTGGGGCGTTTCGGCGTCCGGTGGCATTTTTATTTCGTTATCGTTTTTCCGGGGAGCCTCAATTGGCTGAATATGTCGTCGAATTTGGCAAGGACGGCGGACGGGTCGAGCCCGATGGACGGCTCGATGCGCCGGCGTTCCATCGCAATCACGAGCCGATCTGGGCAGCGCTGGAAAAGCATCTTGCTGGCCGCCGCGGCGATGTGGTCGAGGTCGGCAGTGGAACCGGCCAGCACGTGGTCCACTTCGCTCGCCATGCGCCCGATCTCGTCTGGTGGCCGAGCGACCTCAATCAGCGGCATCTGAAAAGCATCGAGGCCTGGCGCGTCCATTCCGGCCTGCCAAACATCCGTCCGCCGCTGCGGGTCGATCTGTCCGATCCGGACTGGTGCCCGGAGATGAAGAGCGGCGAGGGGCCCAAAGAAGGTCCGAAGGATCTCGCGGCGGTGTTCTGCGCCAACGTCATCCACATCGCACCGTGGAACGTCGCCGAGGGGCTGTTTGCCGGCGCCGGCCGCTATCTGCAGCCCGGCGGAACGCTGTTCCTCTACGGTCCCTTCAAGCGCGGCGGCAAGCACACCGCGCTCAGCAACGCGGTGTTCGACACCTCCTTGCGTGAAGGCAACGCGGAATGGGGCGTGCGCGACGTCGGCGACGTCGAGAAGCTCGCGCAGCACGCCGGCCTCCGCCTCGTCGATCTCATCGACATGCCCGCCAACAATCTCACCCTGGTGTTCGCGAAAGCCTGAGGCGCTGTCGACTAAGGTCTGGGCCACACGCCGCGAAGGAGATGTGCCCCCTCCCCCGCTTGCGGGGGAGGGTTGGGGAGAGGGTGCTTCCACAATCGAGAACCCCCAAGAGGAGAGAGCCCTCACCCGGCGTCGTAGCCGATGCAGCGCATCGGCGTCTCCTAAGAACGGCCGCCCAAGGCGGCCTATGCCGACCTCTCCCGCAAGCGGGAGAGGTGAAGAGAGCCCTTGGCTCGCGCTGATGTAATCAATCGGCCGTTCTGGTTAAGCCGCAACAGCGTCACGCCTCGCCGTCGCGCCAGCCGATCCTGCTCTTCAGGAATTCAAAGCCGAGCACCTGGAAGCCGGCGCGCTCCTTGTTGTCCTTGCCGTAGCCATGGCCGCCTGCGGCCGGCTCGTAGAACCAGGCCTCATATCCCATCGCCTGGAGCTTTGCCGCCATCTTGCGCGCGTGTCCGGGATGAACACGATCGTCCCGCCGCGTCGTGGCGATCAGAATCGGCGGATAGGGCTGGCCGGGCTTTGCGGCATGATAGGCCGAATAGGTCTTCAGCCAGTCCCAATCCTCGGGTTTATCAGGGTCGCCATATTCCGCGATCCAGCTCGCGCCCGCGAGCAGCTTTGTGTAGCGGCGCATGTCGATCAGCGGGATCGTGCAGAACAGCGCGCCGAAACGCTCAGGGTACCGTGTCAGCATGTTGGTGATGAGGATGCCGCCGTTCGAGCCGCCCTGCGCCGCGATGCGCTTGGCTTGCGTCACGCCACGCCGCACGAGATCGGCTGCGACCGCCGCGAAATCATCATGCGACAGCCGCTTGCCCGCCAGCCGTCCGGCATCGTGCCAGCGCGTGCCGAACTCGCCGCCGCCGCGCAAATTCGCCTGCACCGTGGTGCCGCCGCGCTCCAGCCACAGCCTGCCGAGCGCCGGATTGTAGTACGGCTTCACCGAGTGAGCGAAGCCGCCATAGGCGCTCATATAGACCGGCGCCGCGCCGGTCTCACCAGCGGGGCCGGTCTGCACATAGGGGATGCGCTCGCCGTCGATGGAGATGGCCTCGTGCTGCGTGACCACGAGACCGTCGGCAGTGAAGGTCTTCGGCGCCTGCTTGAGCACGGTCGGGCTGGCAACGCCGCGCTCGAGCAGCAGCAGCGACGGCGGCGTCAGCGGATCCTGGACGTTGGCGAGCAGGTCGCCATTGCTTCCGAACTCATGGTGGTCGAGGCGCCAGACGTCGACGACGCCGATCTCGGGAAGCCCGCGCAGCGTCTCGCGACTCCAGCCGCCGGGCGAGGGCGTGCAGATCTCATGGACCGGCCGCAACTCGTCGAGGATCGGAAGCACCAGCTTGCCGGCAGTCCAGAACAGTCCTTGCAACGCACGCCGCGGGCCGGGCACGAACAGGACGGTGAAATCGCGGTTGCCGGCGAGAAAGGCCGAGAGCGAGATGCCGAGCACGCTGTCCGCCGCGTACTCTCGCCCTGCAACGATCCATGGCCGCCGCAGCTTCATGGCGAACCAGTCGCCGTGCGCCTGCATCCACACACCGGTCGGCAGGTCGAGTTTTGTGAGCGCGCCGCCCGTGTCGCGGAGCCAGATCGCGAGATTGAAGAAGTCGACCTGATCGACGATCCAGGCGCGCGGCGCCGGTCCGGTGTCGTCGACGCCGCAATAGACCCGCATGCGGTCGGCGGTGGTCTCGAAGATCACCTGCGCCTGCTCGACCTGTTGGCCGCGCTGCCACAGGCGGATCGTTCTGGCATAGCCCGACGTCGTCGCCATGTCCGCGCCATAGGCGCTGGAGAGCAGCAGCGTATCGGCATCGAGCCAGTCGACGCTGCCCTTTGCTTCCGGCAGCACAAAACCATCGTCGACAAAGCTCCTCGTCGCGATGTCGAACTCGCGCATGGTGACGGCGTCGCTGCCGCCGCGCGACAGGTTCAGGATGACCCGCTGATGTCCTGGGCTCGACGTGATCCAGTTCAGAAGCCAGTCCTCGCCCTCGCTGGCGGCGAGCTGGTCGATGTCGAGCAAGGTCTCCCAGGCCGGCGAGGGTTTGCGAAATTCCGCGAGCGTGGTGCGCCGCCACAGGCCGCGCGGATTGGTTGCATCCTTCCAGAGATTGTAGAGATGGTCGCCGCGCCGGCCGACATAGGGAATATTGTCCGGCCGGTCGTAGATGCCAGCCAGAAGATCGCTGTCGCGCTTGAACGCCGGGCCGCCGAATGTCTCCAGCGTCAGGCGATTCTGCCGCTCGACGAAATCGAGCGCCCGATCGCCTTCGATGTCTTCCAGCCAGAGATAGGGATCGTCGTCAGGCGCGGACGGCGTGGGCCTGTCGTCAACGGGCATGATCCGAACTCCGAAAGCGAACTTGCAAAGGCGAATTTGCAAAGGCTGACTTGATCGAGCGCAAGGCTTTGATAGCGCGGCCTGCTAGGTGCTGTCCAATTGCACCCCCGGCATGGCCCGCGCCCGTTTGCGCCGGTTGTTCGTCCTGCCGCGCCCCTTCATAGTGCCGGGAATCAACAAGCGCCGCCGGGTGGGAATGCCGATGTCAGACGTGACTTTAGCCGACGAGATTGCCAATGACCGCGTACGCGCCAATGTGGTGCGCCTTGCGGCGGCGCAGGCGCTGACCGGCGCCAATTCGGCCGTGATCTTCGCTACCGGCTCGATCGTCGGCGCGACGCTGGCGCCTGACATGTCGCTGGCGACCGTGCCGCTGTCGATGTATGTCCTCGGCCTTGCCGCAGGCACGCTGCCGACCGGCGCGATCTCGCGGCGCTTCGGCCGCCGCATGGCCTTCATCATCGGTACGGCTTGCGGCACGCTCACCGGCCTCGTCGGCTCGTTCGCGATCCTCAATGGTTCGTTCGCGCTGTTTTGCGTCGCGACGTTTCTCGGTGGCCTCTACGGCTCGGTCGCGCAATCCTACCGCTTCGCCGCCGCCGACGGCGCCAGCGCGGCGTACCGGCCCAAGGCGGTGTCATGGGTGATGGCGGGCGGCGTGTTCGCCGGCGTGCTCGGTCCGCAGCTCGTGCAGTGGACCATGGACGTCTGGCCGCCCTATCTGTTCGCCTTCAGCTTCGTGGTGCAGGCGGCGGTGGCGCTGATCGCGATGGGCATCGTTGCCGGCGTCGACATGCCGAAGCCGGCGGCGGCCGATCTGCATGGTGGGCGGCCGCTGCTGCGCATCGTGCGGCAGCCGCGCTTCATCGCGGCGGCGCTGTGCGGCGTCATCGCCTATCCCATGATGAATCTGGTGATGACCTCGGCGCCGCTCGCCATGAAGCTCTGCGGCCTCAGCGTCAGTGATTCCAATTTCGGCATTCAATGGCACATCGTCGCCATGTACGGCCCGAGCTTCTTCACGGGCGCCCTGATCGCGCGCTTCGGCGCGCCGAAAATCGTCGCCGCCGGTCTCTTGCTGGAGGCGGGCGCCGCGGCGATCGGCCTCTCCGGCATCACCGCGATGCATTTCTGGGCCACACTGATTGTGCTCGGCGTGGGCTGGAATTTCGCCTTCATCGGCGCTTCCGCGCTGGTGCTGGAAACGCATCGCCCGAACGAGCGCAACAAGGTGCAGGCGTTCAACGATTTCCTGGTGTTCGGCATGATGGCGATCGGCTCGTTCTCATCGGGCCAGTTGCTCGCGAATTACGGCTGGTCGGCGGTGAACATGGTGGTGTTCCCGCCGGTGCTGCTCGGCCTCGCCGTGCTGTCGTTCGCGTCCTGGGCGCGCCGCCGCAAGGCGCGGCTGGAAGCTGCCATGGGCGAGTTTCCGGATGCGATTTGAGGTGGCTGCTGTTGAGTTCTTCCCGCAGCCTCAGAATCGTAGCGTGGGCAAAGGCGCAAAGCGCCGTGCCCGCCACTTGGCTCTCCGCTGCGTAACAAGAATTGGTGGGCACGCTTCGCTTTGCCCACCCTACGAAGTCACACCTCGCGCTGCTTCAGTAAATCCTCCAGATCCAGCCGACGCGTGAACATCGCGAGCTTGCCATCCGGGGTAAGCGGCCATTGCTCCTTCGGCCGGTCCCAATAGAGCTCGACGCCATTCTCGTCGGGATCGCGCAAATACAGCGCCTGGGACACGCCGTGGTCGCTCGCACCATCCAGCGTAATGCCGGCCGAGAGCACGCGATGCAGCGCATCGGCCAGCGCCGGCCGCGTCGGATAGAGGATCGCGGTGTGATAGAGTCCAGTCGTGCCAGGCGGCGGCGGCGAGCCGCCCTTGCTCTCCCAGGTGTTGAGGCCAATGTGGTGGTGATAGCCTCCGGCCGAGATGAAGGCCGCGCCGGAGCCCATGCGCTGCATCAGCTCAAAGCCGAGCACGCCGCAATAAAAGCCGAGCGCGCGGTCGAGATCGGCGACCTTCAGGTGAACATGGCCGATCCGGGTCCCGGGATTGACTGCTGGATTTTGCGACATGCTGCTGCTCCGTTTCTCCGCTCCACATAGGGGTTGCTGCGAGACAGTGGAACTGGCCTATCCAGAAACCCAGCGTTTCCGGATTGGCAATTAGCTCAGCTCGGACACCTCGCCCTCAGGCAGCTCGAACTCGAAACTGTTCAGCGTCATCGACACCAGCGTGTAGTAGCCGCACAGGCCGATCACCTCGACGAGCCCGCGCTCGCCAAGCAGCGCGACCGCCTCGTCATAGAGGCCCTTCGCCAGCCCATGAGCCTCGTGCAGCGACTTCGCGACGTCGTAGATCATCTTGCCCTTCGGATCGTCGAACTCCGGCGTGCGGCGGTCGCGGATCGCGTCGATAATCTCTATCTTCATCCCGCCCTGAAGCGCCAGGCGCTTGTGCGCATACCATTCGTAATGCGCGGTCCAGTGCCGCGCCGTCACGAGAATCGCAATCTCCGAGAGCTTTGCGGGAAAGACGGTGTTGAAGCGCATGACCTCGCCGAGCCGCGTCGCGTGGCGCGCCATCTCGGGGCTGTTGAGCCAGGCCATCATCGGCGCCGGCGGCTTGCCGCGTTTTCCGGCAATCGACTCGTCATAGGTCTGCCGCTGGTCGTCGCTCATTTCGCCAGGCGAAAGTAGTTTTAGGCGCATCGTCGTTTTTCCTGTCTTTTCAAGCTTCGCCGTGACGGCGAGTATAGCCCGATGACGAATAAGGTGAGTAGCCGTCGCACGCGGAATAGGTTGAATTCCGCGGTGCGATGGCCCAGAGTCATCAGCAACAAGCTGACCTTGATGGACGGAAACGACCCATGACTGACTCTAAAGCGCCGGATGCTGAATCAATCGAGCTCGAAACATTCCGCAACGAGACCCGCGCCTGGCTGGAAGCCAACTGCCCGCCGGAGATACGCAAGCCCGCAACGTCGGATGCCGACGTGTTCTGGGGCGGGCGCAACGCGAAGTTCTCGTCCGAGCCGCAGCGCGTCTGGTTCGAGCGCATGCGCGACAAGGGCTGGACCGTGCCGGACTGGCCGAAGGAATATGGCGGCGGGGGCTTAAGCGCTGCCGAGCACAAGGTGCTGCGAAGCGAGATGGCAAAGATCGGCGCGCGGCCGCCGCTGTCGAGCTTCGGCATCTGGATGCTCGGCCCGGCGCTGCTGAAATACGGCACCGAGGCGCAGAAGAAGGAGCATCTGCCGAAGATCGCGGCGGGCCTGATCCGCTGGTGCCAGGGTTACTCCGAGCCCAATGCCGGCTCCGATCTCGCTTCGCTGCAGACCCGCGCGGAGAGCGACGGCGACGATTTCGTCATCACCGGCCAGAAGATCTGGACGTCCTATGCGAACTACGCCGACTGGATCTTTTGCCTGGTGCGTACCGATCCAGCGGCGAAGAAGCATGACGGCATCAGCTTCATCCTGTTCGACATGACCTCGAAGGGCGTCTCGACCAAGCCGATTCTCTTGATCTCCGGCTATTCGCCGTTCTGCGAGACCTTCTTCGACAATGTCCGCGTGCCGAAATCGCACGTCGTCGGCAGCGTCAACCGCGGCTGGGACGTCGCAAAATATCTGCTCCAGCACGAGCGTGCGATGATCTCGGGCATGGGCGAGCGCGGCGTCGGCCGTCCGCTTGGCCAGATCGCAGCCGATTCCGTCGGCTCCGATGCGCTGGGGCGGCTCGGCGATGCGATGCTGCGCGGCCAGATCGCGAGCTTCGATGTCGATGAAGCGGCGCTTGCAGCCTGCGCGGAGCGTGCGGTCGACCTCGCCAAGGCCGGGCAGGCGCATCCGGCGTTCTCCTCCGCGATGAAATATTACGGTACCGAGCTCAACAAGCGCCGCTACGAGATCCTGATGTCGGCCGGGGGCGTCGACGCGCTGGAATGGGAGAGCGAGCGTTCAAAGCAGGGCGCCCGTCCGCGGGCCTGGCTGCGCACCAAGGCCAATTCGATCGAGGGCGGTACGTCCGAGGTGATGCTCGGCATCGTCGCAAAACGCATCCTCGATCTGCCGGGGGCTTAAGAGAAGTCCTCGTCCTGAGGAGCGGCCGCAAGGCCGCGTCTCGAAGGACGGCCTCATGGTTCGAGACGGCGCTGACGCGCCTCCTCACCATGACGATCAACACCGAATCCAGTCGAACAGCACTTTGTTGGAGCCCACCATGGCCCTCGTCCTCACCGAAGAACAATCGATGCTCCGCGACTCCGCGCGCGGGCTGATCAGCGACAAGGCGCCGGTGTCGCATTTGCGGCACTTGCGCGATAGCAAGGATCCGACCGGCTTCTCCAAGGAGCTCTGGCACTCCTTCGCCGAGATGGGCTTTTCCGGCCTCCTCGTGCCGGAAGAGTTCGGCGGCAGCGGGCTCGGCTGCGTCGAAGCCGGGATCGTCATGGAGGAGATTGGTCGCACGCTGATGCCGTCGCCGTTCCTCGCCACCAGCGTGGTCGCCGCGTCCGCGCTCACGCGGGGCGGCAATCCCGTACAGAAATCGGACTATTTGCCGAAGATTTCGAACGGCTCGCTGCTCGCCAGCCTCGCGATCGACGAGGGCGCCAAGCACCGGCCGCTCCAGACCAATCTGCAAGCCGTCCGCGCCGGCAACGGTTTCAAGCTCTCCGGCGCCAAGGCGCTGGTCGTCGACGGCCATGTCGCCGACCTCCTGATCGTCGCGGCGCGCACGGCGGGGTCCGCCGGCGAGCGCGAGGGGGTGACGCTGTTCCTGGTCAACCCTGCGGCGAAGGGTGTCGCCGTCGAGCGCACCATCATGGTCGACGCGCATAATGCGGCGCGCATCGAGTTCAACAATGTCGAGGTCAATGCCGACAGCGTGCTCGGCGAGGTCGATCAGGGCGCCGGCCTGCTCGACGGCGTGCTCGATATCGGCCGCGGCGCGGTCGCCTCGGAAATGGTGGGCCTGAGCGAAGAGGTGTTCGGCCGCACCGTCGAGTATCTGAAGCAGCGCAAGCAGTTCGGCAAGCTGATCGGCGAATTCCAGGCGCTGCAGCACCGCGCAGCCGAGCTCTATGTCGACATCGAGGTCACCCGCGCCGCCGTCATGAAGGCGATGCAGGCGCTCGATGCCGACGTCGCCAAGGCGGCCTCAGCCGTCGCGGTCGCCAAGGCGCGCGCCGGCACCACCGCGACGCGCGCGGTGCAGGAAGGCGTGCAGATGCATGGCGGCATGGGCATGACCGACCAGTTCGACATCGGCTTCTTCATGAAGCGCGCCCGGGTCTGCGAGGAATTGTTCGGCGACGCGAACTACCATGCCGAGCAGCTGGCACGGGCACGAGGGTATTGAGCTCTATCCCCTCATGGTGAGGAGGCGCGAAGCGCCGTCTCGAACCATGAGAGCCCGGCTCTCGCGTCTCGGCCTTCATCCTTCGAGACGCGCGTTCCGCGCTCCTCAGGATGAGGGGAGAGAGCGGCACTTGCGTTGAACGAAGGTAGGCGTCATCGCCCGGCTTGACCGGGCGATCCAGTACGCCGCGGCTTCTCCGCATACGTCTGACGCCTCTGGAATACTGGATCGCCCGCCCCAGTGCGCAATTGCGCACTGGGCGGGCGATGACACTTGTGCTTGTGGTGGGTGCGCGCCTCAAGCTCGTCATTGCGAGGAGCGAAGCGACGAAGCAATCCAGCCTGTCACCGTGGAAAGACTCTGGATTGCTTCGCGGAGCCTGTCATCGGGCCGCGCTTCGCGCGGACCCGGTGGCTCGCAATGACGGCACAGAGACCTCTCACCGCATCGGCGGCGCGTACTGCACACCGCCCGCGTTCCAGAGCTGGTTCACGCCGCGCGGGATCTTCAGCTTGGATTTCTCGCCGATATTGCGCTCGTACATCTCGCCGTAATTGCCGACGTGGCGGATGATGCGCACGGCCCAGTCCTTGGTCAGGCCGAGCTGCTCGCCGTAATTGCCTTCGGTGCCGACCAGGCGCATCACCTCGGGCTTCTTCGACTTCAGCGCTTCGTCGATGTTCTCCGAGGTGACCCCTAATTCCTCGGCGTTGATCATGGCGTAGAGCGTCCACTTCACGATCATCATCCAGTCGTCGTCGCGCTGGCGCACGACGGGTGCGAGCGGCTCCTTGGAGATCATGTCCGGCAGGATCAGGTGATCGCCGGGCTTGGACAGGTTGAGCCGCAGCGCGTAGAGCTGAGAGACGTCGGCGGTCAGCGTGTCGCACTTGCCGCTGTCGTAGGCCTTGACCACGTCCTCGAGCTTGTCGAACTTCACCTCTTCATATTTCATGTTGTTGGCGCGGAAGTAGTCGGCGAGGTTGAGCAGCGTCGTGGTACCCGACTGCACGCAGACCTTGCTGCCGTCGAGATCCAGCGCAGTCTCCTTGTTGCGCGAGCGCGGCAGCATGAATCCTTCGCCGTCGTAATAGGCGACCGCCGGGAAATAGAGGTCGTAGTCGAGCTCACGCGCCATGCTCCAGGTCGAGTTGCGCGAGAGGATGTCGACTTTTCGGCTCTGCAACTCCTTGAAGCGCTCGCTGGCGTCGAGCGGAATGAACTTGGCCTTGCTCGGATCGTTGAAGATGGCGGCCGCAACCGCGCGACAGAAATCGACGTCGAAACCGGTCCAGTTGCCCTTGTCGTCGGGAATCGAGAAGCCCGGCAGACCCTTGTTGACGCCACAGAAGACCTCGCCGCGCCGGACCGTGCGCTTCAACGTGCGGGTGTCGTACATCTCGTAGACAACGGCCAAAGCACCGACCAGGACGGCGACCGCGAGCCCGATCAGCAGGCCGCCTCGAAAACTGCGCATGATTTGTCTCTCTCGAAAAATCGGGAAAAGGAGTTTGGACGAAGGGGGACAGCATGATCCGGAAGAGTGCGAAGCGGTTTTCCAAAAAGATCATGCTCAACGATAACCCCTAGAGTTCGGGCTTCTGCCGGATCACCACCTTGGTCCCGACCGGGACGCGATCGTAGAGATCGGCGACGTCATTGTTGACGAGACGGAAGCAGCCCGACGACACCTTGGTGCCGATCGTATCAGGACGGTTGGTGCCATGGATGCGGTAGACGGTGGTGCCGAGATACATGGCTCGGGCCCCCAACGGATTGCCGGGGCCGCCGGCCATGAAGCGCGGCAGATAGGGCTGGCGCTGGATCATCTCGGGAGGCGGCGTCCAGTCCGGCCACTCCTTCTTGTTGGTGATGTTCACCAGCCCCTGCCACTGGAAGCCATCGCGGCCGACGCCGATGCCGTAGCGGATCGCGCGCCCGCCGGGCTGCACCAGATAGAGGTGACGCTCCGAGGTCGAGATGATGATGGTGCCCGGCGCTTCGGTCGTGCGGTAATACACGACCTGCTTCTGCCATTCCGGGTCGAGCTCGTAGCTGTCGTCCGCGATCAGGCCCGGCTCATCGCCGCGGTCGGGCTGCTGGGCGGAGGCGTAGGAGGTGGAGAGGATCAGGCCGAGCGTGGCGATGAACATCCCGGTCAGACGACGAAAATCCTTCATTTCAAGCTCTCCCCGCTGCCACAGCGTAAATCAATCGGACGCATCAAAACTCAGGGGCAGCTTCATGGCAAGTTAATGGCGCGCCCGACTGGTATGTCATTAGGATGCTTTGGTTTTTTGACATGTATCAATGCCACAAACCAAGGGGCATGGCGCGAAAAGCCGTGCTTGCCACATCCCCGTGGGGCGAGGCCTGCTAGATCCGGTTGTTCTCAGGCCCGATCCCGAGCCGCCGGACGATCTCAGTGCCCACGGCGCGCGCCTCTTGCCGCGAGCCGATGCGGGGGCTGCGAAATCTTTGTCCGGACCGCAATCTGATCACGACGATGCAGTGCTCGTCCTCGGATCGGCCGCGGCGCTCGACCGTGATCGCCTCGACGTCGCGGCCTTCGATATGGTCTGCGCGCAGGCTGCCATCGCCCGACAAGCGTTCAACGCGAATATCGCTTTGCCGGATGATCCAGAAGGCGCCGGTCACGAGATTGGCATATCTGTGAACGGCGAATGCGGCGATCGCGCCGATCGGCAGGAGCATGATGTCGATCAGGCCGGGCGGCAGGCCACGCCAGAGCTTGTAGGCGTAGGGAACGGCGGACAGTCCGACGACAATCAGTGCGACGATCCTGATATCCCTGCTGGAGAACGGCTCGACAGGCTCGCCGAGATGCATCTCGGGATTGGCGGCATCGAGCGGATTGACCGGCGCCTCGACATTGGGAACGCCGAATTGTTCGGCGATCCGGGCGACGGTGTCACGGACATGCGTGACGTCGGAGAGGGGCGGGGACGTCAGGCGCTCCCCCGACTTAAGCGTGAAGGCCAGATGGAAGCGCGTCGTGGAAGCCTTCCGTCCCTGGACCTGTCCCTGCACCTGCAGTTGCGAGATTTCATCTTTCGTGACGATCCTGGTGCGGAGCCGTCCGAACGGACGCTGCTGACCGATCAGGATTTCATTCGGCGTGATGATCCACACCACTGCCGGTGCAAGCATGACGCCGCCGATGAACGCCGCTCCGAGGAGCAGCGCAACCACGGAGATGATCAGTTCCAGGATATCGTGCGCGAACAGCCCTGGCGTGAAGCAAAGCGAAACGATTGCCGCAAAGCCGGCCACGACCAGCCGCTGCGCAATTGAGGAGCCTTCACGAAGGCGGATGTCGTCGCTGGTGGTCGCGTCGTCCATTTCGGGCGGTCGATTCCGTCAACGCGAAACTCCACGGACGCATCCGTGGAGTCAAGCAACAACGGCGGCATCCGAAACCAGACTAGTGATGCCCGCGCAGGCTCAGCTATTGGCATTGAGCAGGCGCGCGACCGTGCGGTCGATTGCGTCATAACTGCCTTCGCCTTCGTGCTGGAAGACGATCTTGCCGGACTGGTCGATGACGTATTGCGCCGGCCAATACTGGTTGCGGTAGGCATTCCAGGTCCGGGAATCGTTGTCCTGCGCCACCGGATAGGTGATGCCATGGCGCTTCAGGGCGGCCTGCACGTTTGAGGCCGAGCGCTCGAACGGGAATTCCGGCGTGTGCACGCCGACCACGACCAGGCCCTTGTCCCTGTATTTGGCGTAAAGCTCGGTGACATGCGGCAGCGTGTTGACGCAGTTGACGCAGCCATAGGTCCAGAAATCCACCAGCACGACCTTGCCGCGGAGATCGGCGAGGCTCAGCGGCTTCGAGTTGAACCAGTTGCTGATGCCGGTGAAGTCCGGTGCGGTGTTCTGGCTGGCGGCTGCGACCTTGATCTGCGCCGCGGGCGCGGCCTCGTCGCAGATGCCGGGAATGACGGCGCCGGTCACAGCGAAGCCGATCAATGCGGCGGAGACGGCGAGCAGTTTGAGAGTCATGAAAACGTCCTCCGGTGAAGATGAGGGATGGTCACAGGCCGATCTGGCCGGTGGGATAGAATCCGGTGAGCCACGCCACGATCAGCGTGTCGTATTGGAAGTAGGCGGCGAGCGCGAAGGCGATCACGACGACGCCAAATGCCTGCTGCAGGCGCGGCGAGATGCGCGCGACGCTGGCTACGCGCGTGGTGACGGCCTGTCCGCCATAGGCAATCGCGAGCATCGGCAGCGCTACGCCGACCGCGTAGGCGATCAGAAGCGTGCCGGCCCAGGCCAGGTTCTTCGAGGTCGCAACCAGCGTGAGGATCGAGCCGAGCACGGGACCCGCGCAAGGGGTCCAGACCAGGCCGAGCGTGGTGCCGAGCAGCAGCCCGCCAAGCGCGCCTTCGCGCTGCGCGTTCTGCGAGGCGCCCAAATCAAGCCAGCCATTCAGCCGGATCGACAGCCACTCGAACGGTGCCGGCCACAGCATCAACAGGCCGAAGCCGAGCAGGAGAACGGCGGCCGTCGAACGCAGTACGTTCGGGTCGAAATCGAACAAGCGCGTGATCGCGCCGAGCAGCAATGCGGTCGCGGAAAACGAAATGACGAAACCCAGTGCAATCATTGCGGGCCGCAAGTATCCGGCGCGGCCGATGGATGCGCCGAGCAGGATCGGCAGCACCGGCAGCGTGCAGGGCGCGGCGATGGTGAGGACGCCGGCAAGGACAGCAAAGATCAGGTCGAGCATCAGGGCACTCGTGGATGGGTCACGAGGCTATTCGGGATGAAGCCGCACGTCGTTACAGAGCGTCACGCGTTCGTGACGGGCCGCTGTGGCCGTCTGCTACGCTGCGTTCCGGGGAGGGCTGGGGAGAGGGATAGCCCCAGGCGGGGTCGGAGCTCGTGGCATCCCTCCCCCGCAAGGGGGGAGGGAATGAGAGACTTGGTGCCCGCCTCACTCAAGCGCGTCGCACCAGTGTCTCGTGATCACCCCCAAATAGAAAACGACCCGGAGGCGGGCACACCGTCCGGGTCGCTAGTGGTTCTTGGGAGGTTTAAGCAAAACCGTATGGGAGGTTTATAGGCAGGAAGTTTTTCCGCCTGATGTTGTGGTTCGTTTCAATTGTTTCGTCGGCGGTAACGCTTGCGTGTCCCGGGATGGGGCCGTGGAGGGTTCTATCCCTTTGAAATCACAAATCTTTAAGCGGCGAAGCGGTCGACGCCGGCAACCTTAAGCAAATCGGCGAGCTGCTTGCGGGCGTAGAACATCCGGGTCTTCACCGTGCTCTGGGGGATGCCGATGATCTGGCCGACCTCCTCCACCGATTTCTCGTGGTAGTAGACGAGGTTGATGATCTCACGGTGCGCCGGCGACAGCTTTGCCACGCAGGCGCGCAGGATCGCGCTGGTGTCGTTGCGGTCGAGTGCGGTTTCCGGGGTGTCGTGCTCGTCCGGGATCTGGCGCACGTCCTCCTGGTCGATGTCCTCGAAGCGGCGTTGGCGCATCGCGGTCAGCGCCTTGAAGCGGGCGATCGAGAGCAGCCAGGTCGAGACCTGCGAGCGGCCCTGGAATTGGCTGGCGGTCCGCCAGACGTCCAGGAAGACCTGGCTCACGAGGTCTTCGGCGGTGGTGGCGTCGCGCACGATGCGCAGGATGAAGCGGTACACCCGCACATTGTGACGGCAGTAAAGAATATGCATGGCCGTCCGATTGCCGTCCGCAATGCTCTCCAGAAGCATTTCGTCCGATGTCGCCTGAGCGGCAATGATGCCCTGGCTGGCCTGGGCGTTGATGGCGACGACGTTCTGCATGACTAGCTCCCCGTAGCGCCGCAACCGAGCGGCGTTTCCTTAGGTGAAAGTGTTAAAGAGCCAGCGTTTCGGGACGTCTGCGCGACAAGCGGAAAATGGTTTCGTGCGCCGCCAAATTGTTTCGTCGCGAGGCCTGCGATGAAATATTCGGAGCAAAAAAGCCAATTATTTCAATATACGGGATTTGCGAGACTGCGGACTATGCGGAGGGCGGGAACGAATCTTCGGCTTCCGCGTTCGTGCGCGGCCGAAAATCTCGATGTCGTCCTGGCGAAAGCCAGGACGACGCCATGATGCGATGCGCGCGCTACGCCTTCTCGCCGGCCGGCGAGAACAGATAGCCGCCGCCTCTGATGGTGCGGATCACGGCGGGCTTGGTCGGGTCGGGCTCGATCTTGCGGCGGATGCGCATGATGCGCAGATCGACGGCGCGGTCGAAGGCCTCGGCGTCGCGCGCATTGGCCAATTCCAGGAGACGCTCGCGCGACAGCACGCGCTTCGGATTGGCCGCGAACACTTTGAGCAGCCCGAATTCCGATGCGGTCAGCGGATGCTCGTTGCCTTCGTCGTCGCGCAGCGCCTGTGCTTCGAGGTCGAGCCATTTGGTCCCGAAGCGCACCAGCTGATCCTTGTCGGATTTCGCTGCCGCCGTTTCCGCCGCCACCGCCTTCGCCGGTGTGCTCCGACGCAGCACCGATCGGATGCGTGCCATCAATTCCCTGAGCTCGCAGGGTTTGGCGACATAATCGTCGGCGCCGAGTTCGAGCCCCACGACGCGGTCGATCGGGCTCGCGGTCGCCGTGAGCATGATCACCGGAACGTTGATGCGGCTCTTGAGGTCACGGATGATCGACAGGCCGTCTTCCTCGGGCATGTTGAGATCGAGCACGACGAGATCGGGCATGCTGCCCTGGATCGCGGTGCGCAGGGATTTGCCGCCGTCGCACAGCGTCACGGTGAAGCCGTGCATCTTGAGGTAATCGCCGACCATTTCCCGGGCCGGGGCCTCGTCGTCGACGATCATGATGTGCTGGCTCTGGGTCATGTCATTCAGATCCTGGCACTCAAACTATGGCATTTCGGTCGCGGGTAAAGTGATGGTGAAGGTCGAGCCCTTGCCGGGGCCGCCGCTGGCGGCGGTCACCTCGCCGCCATGCATGTCGATAATACGCTTGACGATCGAAAGCCCAAGGCCTGTCGAGCTCTCGCCCGCGGTCGGTTTTGCGGAAAGTCGCTGGAATCGGCCGAAAAGACGGCCCAAATCCTCCGGCGAGAGGCCCGCGCCC
This sequence comes from Bradyrhizobium sp. UFLA05-108, assembly GCF_059803455.1. Classification (NCBI taxonomy): domain Bacteria; kingdom Pseudomonadati; phylum Pseudomonadota; class Alphaproteobacteria; order Hyphomicrobiales; family Nitrobacteraceae; genus Bradyrhizobium; species Bradyrhizobium sp. UFLA05-108. Next base: position 196,422 of record NZ_JBANAZ010000001.1, read on the forward strand.
TCGTCGTTGACGCGAATGACGGTGTCGTTGCCCTCATGCGTGACGGTCACGTTGATCTTGCCGCCGATCGGACTGTATTTGATCGCATTGCTGATCAAATTGTCGATCGCCTCGCGGATCCGGTCGGTGTCGCACATGGTGACGATGTTGGCGGGGGCGGTGACGCTGATGGTCTGCTGCTTGTTGACGGCGAGCGGCTGGTTGGCCTCGGCGACCTCCTGCACCAGGGATGCGACGTCAACCGGCTCGCGGCGGATCGTGATGTCGAAAGCGTCTGCCATTGCGTCCGAGATCAGGTGATCGACCATCGTGGTCAGGCGTTTGGTCGCATCACGGATGTGATCGACCTGGGCGATGACGCCGCCGCTCGAGGCGCCCGTGGTGATTAGCTCCTTCAGCATCTCGGTGCGGCCCAGAATGACACCGAGCGGATTCTTCAAGTCATGAGCGACGGTGCCGAGAATCTCGTTCTTGAAGCCGTTGGCGCGCTGGAGCCGCAGCCACTGCGCGGAGAGGCGCCGGTTGGCCTGCATCAAGGCCCGGGTGCGCTGGGCCACACGGTCCTCGAGCTGGGTATTGGCGTCCTGCAGCTGCTGATAAAGGATTACGTTGTCGAAGGCGATCGAGAGCCGGCTGGAGAAGATCTCGACCAGCGAGCGGTCGGTTTCCGAGAGCTCGCGCTCGGCCTGCAAGAGCACCACGACCTCGCGGCCGCTGCCGGTGCGCAGATAGATCACGCTGCGATGGTCGGCGAACTCGTTCTTGCGGCGCTGGAAGGCGGCTTCCACGAGCGCGCGCAGATCGGGGTCGAGCGCTTTCGACGTGGTGGTGCCGATGAAGCGGCTGTAGCAGCCGGAGCCGGCCAGCACCGACAGCTCGGCGCCGGCCGTACCGCCGTTGTCGCGCAGCACCAAAATACCGGCGCAGTCGACGTTGAGCAGCGAGGCGAGCTGCGTCAGCACGCCCTCGGCGAGCCGCTGCATCGACTTGAAGTCGTAGAGGGTGGAGGCGGCGTCGATGATGATCTCGAGCCCGCGCCTCGTCTGCACCATGCGCTCGAGCTGTTGATAGGAGCGCAGCGCCGCAGTCAGCGAGGTGAACAGCTTGTCGGCGGTGAGCTCGGTCTTCGCCTTGTAGTCGTTGATGTCGTACTGGACGATGACGCGTCGCTCCGGCGCCTGACCCGGCTGTCCCGTGCGCAGGATGATGCGGACGGTCTCGTTGCGAACCTCGTTGCGGATGAATTCGACGAGCTCGAGCCCCGCGACATCGGTCTCCATGATGACGTCGAGCAGCACGGCGGCGATGTCGTTGTGCTCACGCATCAGCTTGCGGCCCTCCGTCGCCGAATAGGCGGAGAGGATTTCGAGACCCTGGCCGTTCAGGCTGTAGTCGGAGAGCGCAAAGCGCGTGCCGTCGTGCACGGCCGGATCGTCGTCAATGACGGCGATCTTCCACTTCCGCGCAGTCGTATCCTCCGCCGCGGTGGCGGTGTCGTCGATCAGGTGGAGGACATCGTCCTGTTCGGCCATTGAGAAGTCCCGTCAGTCTCTGTGCTTTGCGCGCCGCCCTTGGCGACCCGGGGCATGATAATGCGAAAAGTGGTGCCTTGTCCCAGCTTGGATTCCAGCATCATCCGGCCGCCGAGCTGCTGGGTAACCAGGTTATAGACGATATGGAGGCCGAGACCCGTGCCGCCTTCATTGCGCCGGGTGGTAAAGAAAGGGTCAAAGGCCTGCCGCTGCACGTCCGGCGTCATGCCGGCGCCGTCGTCGGCAAAGCTGATCTCGATGTCGTCAGACCCGCGAGGCCGTGCCGAGATCGAGATGGTGCCGGCGCGGCCGTCGGCGAAGGCGTGGTTGGCGGCGTTGAGGAACAGGTTGGTCAGGATCTGGCCATAGGAGCCGGGATAGCCGTCGAGCAGCAGCCCCTCGGGCACGTCGACGTTGAGCGTGATCGGCGAGCGCTTCAGCACCGGGCGCAAGCTGGCGATGATCTGGTCGGTGGCCTCGCTCAAGCTGAACTGTCGCCGCTCGGCATGGGAGCGGTCGACCGCGACCTGCTTGAACGACTGGATCAGCTCGCCGGCGCGCGTGAGGTTGGCGACGAGTTGCTGCGAGGCGTCGCGCGAGGACTGCACGAATTCCTCCAGCTGCGAGCGGCGCAGGCCGCCATCGCCTTTGAGCTGCGCCTCGAAGATCTCGCTGCGCCGGGCAAAACTGGAAGCAACCGTGAGGCTGATGCCGATGGGGTTGTTGACCTCGTGGGCGACGCCCGCAACCAGGCCGCCGAGCGCGGCAAGCCGCTCGGCGTCGATCAGGTTCTGCTGCGCGGTGTTGAGCTCGAGGAGCGCGCTCTCGGCCTTCTCCTTCGATGCGCGCAACTCGTCCTCGGTCTTGCGCTTGGCGATCGCGTTCTCGCGGAATACCTCCACCGCGCGCGCCATGGCGCCGACCTCGTCGCGTGCCTTGATGCCCTGCACCTCGCGGTCGAGATCGCCGATCGTGATCGCCCGCATCGCGGTCATGATCTGTTGCAGGGGTAGCCGGATCGACAGCGCGATGAGCACGCCGACGGTGAGGATGATGCCGAGGAAGATCACGGCGATCGACAGCACCCGCCGCGAAATCTCCGACAGCGTGCGGTCGAAGGTCTCCTGCGCCCGCTGCTCGCGCTGGCGCATCTTGGTCGAGAGGTCGTCGATGGCGCCGATCGCCTCCGCCTGGCTCGCGTCGATGGTGTTGCGCAAGAGCTCGGTGCGACTCGTGAGCTGCTCGGAGAGGTTTGCAAATCCCTCGCGCAGCGCCGAGGTGCGGGTGGCGAGGCGCTCCAGCGCCATCCGCTGGAGATCGTTGTCGGCGAGATCCCTCATCACAGGGATGGTCTTCTCGATCGTCTCGGTGTTGCGGCGGGCGTCCTCGGCGGAGGCCGACGCCAGCGAGAGATAGTAGGAATTGGCCGCGACCAGCATGGCGGTGAAGGCCTCGCGGGACTTGCCGAGCGAGGGCCAGATCAGCGCGTCGCGATGGCCGGTGGCGCCTTCGATGATGGAATAGAGCCCGGCCATGTCCTTGGCGGGTCCCAGCACCTGGTCCTCATAGGTCTTGGCGATGGTCGCCTGCACGCTGCGCAATTCGCCAAAACCGTTGAGGAAGCGCTCGGTGGTGCGCTCGAGCTCCTCGACCGAGCCCGACAGCATCGGGTCCTTGGCGGCGCGGTTGGTCAGCGTGCCCAGCACGGCCTCGCGCAGCAGCAGGATCTCGGCGAACAGGTCCGGGCTCGGCTGGTTGATGTAGCGGTGGATGAGGTTTTGCAGGCGCCCGGTCTCGCTTTCGAGCAGCGCCAGGATCTTGTCGGACTCGCGCACCTGGCGCAGATCGTCCCAGGCCGAGGCCAGCACCTGCGCCCCGTTCCAGATCATCGCCACCAGCACCACGACCACGGCGGAGTTCAGCGCAGCGATCGACAGGATGCGCCAGCGGATCGGGACGGCGCGCAGCACGCCGACGATACGGGCGCGCAAGCGTCCGACCGGGCCGGGCGGCCTTTCCTTCTGCTCGCTGTATCCAAGCGCTGCCAAGAGGCCTCACTCCACCTTGCGAATACGTTCGATCAGCTCGGCTGCGGCAGGGTCCTGCGCGGCCTTGGCGTAGATCCCCGCCATCGCGTCCTCGAACGGCTTGCGGTCGATATCCTTGACCACGGTGACGCCGGCGGCCTGTGCCTTGCGCTGTGACTGCTCCTCCAGGTCACGCCACTTCTCGCGCATGAAGTGGCTGGAGCGCAGCGCGGCCTCGCGGAAGACCCGCTGGTCCTCCGCCGACAGGCTTCGCCACGCTTTTAGCGAGATCACCAGCACCTCCGGGCTCATCGTGTGTTCGGTCAGCGTGTAATAGCCGGCATATTTGTAATGGTCCGTGGTGACGAAGGACGGCCAGTTGTTTTCAGCGCCGTCAATCAGATGAGTCGCGAGCCCTGTGAGCACCTGCCCATAGGGCAATTCGATCGGCTCGGCGCCGAGCGAGCGGATCATCGCCGACATCAACTCCGACTGCTGCACGCGGATCCGCAAGCCCCTGAGGTCGGCCAAGCTCTTCACCGGCCGGACGCCGTTGTAGATCGACCGCGCGCCGGAATCGTAGAACGCAAGGCCCACGAAGCCGAAAGGCTCGAAGCTGCCGAGGATCTCGCGGCCGATCGGCCCGTCCAGCACTTTCTGCATGTGCTCGATGGAGCGGAACAGGAATGGCATGGCGAGCACATTCATCGACGGGACGAAGTTGCCGATCAGCGCCACGTTGGTCCGGTTGAGGTCGATCGCGCCGACCCTTGTCTGCTCGATCGTCTCCTTCTCCTCGCCGAGTTGGCGGGAGTGAAACACCTTGACCTCATGCCGGCCGCCAGTGCGTTCCGCGATCAGGGCGCCCATGTAACGCAGCGCCTGGACGGTCGGGTAATCCTCGGCCTGGGTGTCGGCGGCGCGAAACTCGCGCGCAAACGCCCCCGTCGCGCACATCGCGAACAAGAGCACGACGAAAATCACCCCGGTCCGCGAGAGTTCGGCACGGCTCAACACTGGCACACTCAACCCCTCAGTGATGGAGTCTAAGGCGGGAAGAAAAGGTTCAATGCAATCTAGCAGAAGGTCAGGGGAAGGCTATCCTGCTGCGATCGGCAAACGGGCCGATTGTGCAGCGCGGCCGGTTCTTCTTCCCGATTGAAACCTGCCATGCCTCGCCTTAAGCAGGTGCAGGGGCAGAAGTCGTCGCCTTTTGTTCGCGCAAGACGGGATGAACGATGGTGGTTAGAGCCTTGCGTCTTTTGCAGACCGTCGCAGTCACAGCGGCCTTCGCCTTGGTGCAGATTGTCCTGGCCTCGCCGGCCCGCGCCGCGACCGACATCCAGCTCTGGCACGCGATGTCCGGCGAGCTCGGCCGGCAACTGGACAAGCTCGTCTCCGACTTCAACGCCTCGCAATCCGACTACCGGATCGTGCCGAGCTACAAGGGCAACTACACCGAGACGGTGACGGCGGCGATCTTCGCCTTCCGCTCGCGCGGCCAGCCGGCGATCGTCCAGGTCAACGAGGTGGCGACCGCCACCATGACCGCGGCCAAGGGCGCGATCTACCCGGTGTTCAGCCTGATGCAGGATCAGAACGAACCGTTCTCGCCCGACGCCTATCTTCCGGCCGTCTCGGGCTATTACACGGACGCAGCCGGCAATCTGCTGTCATTCCCGTTCAACGCCTCGACGCCGATCCTTTACTACAACAAAACCATGTTCCGTGACGCCGGCCTCGATCCGGAGACGCCGCCAAAGACCTGGCCAGAGCTCGCGGCTGCCGCAAAGCGCCTGCGGGAGCGCGGGGCCGCCTGCGGCTTCACCACGTCGTGGCCGTCCTGGATTCATGTCGAGAATTTCTCGGCGTTTCACGATCTGCCGCTGGCGACCAGGGCGAACGGCTTTGCCGGGTTGGATGCAGAATTGAGGATCAACAACCCGGTCGTCGTGCACCATGTCGCTGAGCTTGCCGAGTGGCAGAAGGACAGGGTGTTCGACTATAGCGGCCGCGGCCAATCGGCCGAGCCGCGTTTCCAGAACGGCGAATGCGGCATCTTCATCGGCTCCTCCGGCACGCGCGCCGACATCAAGGCCAATTCGAAGTTCGATGTCGGCTACGGCATGATGCCGTATTGGCCCGACGTGAAGGGCGCGCCGCAGAACTCGATCATCGGCGGCGCCACGCTATGGGTGCTGCGCGACCGCCCGCGCAACGAGTACAAGGGCGTGGCGCGGTTCTTCGCCTATCTGTCGCAGCCGGGCGTGCAGGCGGCCTGGCACCAGAACACGGGCTACCTGCCGATTACCCGCGCCGCCTTCGAGCTGACCCGCGCGCAGGGCTTCTACGAGCGCAACCCGGGCAGCGCGATCTCCTTCGAGGAGATCACGCTGCATCCGCCGACGGAAAACTCGAAGGGCATCCGCCTCGGCTCCTTCGTGCTGATCCGCGGCGTCATCGAGGATGAGCTGGAGCAGGCCTTTGCCGGCAAGAAGGGCGCCCAGGCCGCGCTGGATTCGGCCGTCGAGCGCGGCAACAAGCTGCTCCGACAGTTCGAGCGCGCCAGCCCGGAGCGGTAACGAGGGATCTGGCCAATTCTGCTTGCGAGCCATAAGGACGGTGCGCTCCCTCCCCCGCTTGCGGGGGAGGGCTGGGGGTGAGGGTTTCTCCGCAATCGAGACTCTCAATGTGGAGAGAGCCCCGACCCGGCGCTTCGCGCCGACCTCCCCGCTAGCGGCAGAGATGAAGCGAGCCCGCGACCAGGCAATCAAACCCATCCTCTACTTAGTCTGCTTAATCCGGAGGCGTTGGTAGAATCGGCCTATTTAATGGGCTGATCAGGTTCTTTGTATGCAATCGAATTGGCGATAGACCAGCCCACGGAATGCGAAATTTTACGAATTTCTATGTTATATCAGTTGGTTATCCATATCTTAGCGTCTCGTTAAGCTTTGGCACGAACCTTGCGACTGCTGTTCCAACCAGAAACCTTTTCGCGTTGGAGCATTGCCATGAAGCGTCGCGATTTCCTGAAATCCGTCTCTGGATTGGCTGCCGGCACGGTGCTCCCGGCTGCGCCTCATGTGATCTCCCAGGCCAAGGCCGATGCGCGCTCCGAGACGTTGCTGATCGTCTCCGAAGGCGGGCCCAACAATCTCGACATCCACGGCGTCGGCACCAACGTGCCCGGCTATGAAGTGTCCTGGAATTGCTACGACCGCCTGATCAGCCACGAGATGAAGAGCGGTCCGGGCGGGGTGCCCTATTACGATCGCGACAAGTTCAAGGGCGAGCTCGCCGACGACATGAAGATCGACGACATGTCGGTCACCTTCAAGCTCAAGAAGAACGCCAAATTCCACGACGGCACACCGGTCACCGCCAAGGACGTGAAGTGGTCGCTCGACCGCGCCGTCAGCGTTGGCGGCTTTCCGACCTTCCAGATGAGCGCGGGCTCGCTGACCAAGCCCGAGCAGTTCGTCGTGGTCGACGATACCACCGTGCGCGTGGATTTCGCGAAGAAAGACCGTCTGACGATTCCCGATCTCGCCGTCATCGTGCCCTGCATCGTCAATTCGGAGCTCGTGAAGAAGAACGCGAGCGAGAAGGACCCCTGGGGCCTTGAATACACCAAGCAGCAGACCGCCGGCTCCGGCGCCTACAAGGTGACGAAGTGGACGGCCGGCACCGAAGTCATCATGGAGCGCAACGAGGAGTGGGTCGGCGGCCCCTTGCCGAAGATCAAGCGCGTGATCTGGCGCATGGTGCCGCAGGCCGGCAATCGCCGGGCGCTGCTCGAGCGCGGCGACGCCGACATCTCCTACGAGCTGCCGTTCAAGGACTTCCAGGAGATGAAGGCGAACGGCAAGCTCAACGTGGTGTCGCTGCCATTCTCCAACGGCATCCAGTACATCGGCATGAACGTGACCAAGCCGCCCTTCGACAATGTGAAGGTTCGGCAGGCGATGGCCTATGCGATGCCGTACCAGAAGATCATGGACGCCGTGCTGTTCGGGCTCGGCAATCCCATGTTCGGTGCGGGCGCCGACAAGGCGACGGAGGTCGCCTGGCCGCAGCCGCACAAATACGCGACCGACATGGAGAAGGCGAAGGCGCTGCTCGCAGAAGCCGGCTACGCCAACGGCTTCGAGACGACGATCTCGTTCGATCTCAACTTCGCAGGGGTCAACGAGCCGCTCTGCGTCCTGGTGCAGGAGAGCCTCGCGCAACTCGGCATCAAGACCACCATCAACAAGGTGCCCGGCGCCAACTGGCGCACCGAGCTGAACAAGAAGGAGATGCCGCTCTTCACCAACGTGTTCTCGGGCTGGCTCGATTACCCCGAGTACTTCTTCTACTGGTGCTATCACGGCAACAATTCCGTCTTCAACACCATGAGCTACAAGTCGGCCGAGATGGACAAGCTCATCGATGGCGCGCGCACTGCCGCCGCCAGCGGCGACAAGGCGGCTTACGATGTCGACGTGAAGGGTTTCGTCGATCTTGCCTACGCCGAGGTGCCGCGCATTCCGCTGTACCAGCCCTTCGTCAACGTCGCGATGCAGAAGAACATCTCCGGCTATCAATACTGGTTCCACCGCAGGCTCGATTATCGCGCGATGGCGAAGGGGTGAGGCGTCATGCTGAGCATGATCGGCAAGCGACTGATGTTCGCGATTCCCTCGCTGATCGGCGTCGTCATCGTCACCTTCCTGCTGACGCGCGCGCTCCCGGGTGATCCCGCCGCCTATTTCGCAGGACCCGCCGCGACGAAAGAGGCCGTCGAGCAGATCCGCAAGAAGCTCGGCTTCGACAAGCCGCTGATCGAGCAGTTCTTCCACTACGCCAATGATCTCGCGCATGGTGATTTCGGCAATTCGCTGACGACCGGCCAGCCGGTTGCGACCGAGATCCGCAATCGCCTGCCGGCCTCCGCCGAACTGACACTGCTCGGCCTCATCGTCTCGATCGCCATCGCCATTCCGCTCGGCGTGCTCGCCGCGACCCGGCCGGGATCATGGATTGACCATCTCTGTCGGGTGACGACGACGGCCGGCGTGTCGCTGCCGGTGTTCTTCACCGGCCTCGTGCTGGTCTATGTCTTCTATTTCCAGCTCGGCTGGTCGCCGGCGCCGCTCGGTCGCCTGGATGTGTTCTATAGCGCGCCGCCTACGATCACCGGCTTCTATCTGATCGACACGCTGATCGCGCGCGATTTCGAGGCTTTTCGTTCTTCCCTCAGTCAACTCATCCTGCCCGCGACCACGCTTGCGATCTTCTCGCTGGCGCCGATCGCGCGAATGACGCGCGCCTCGATGCTCGCGGTGCTCGCTAGCGAATTCGTCCGCACCGCGCGCGCCAGCGGCCTGGCCCCTGGCACCGTGATCGTCACCTACGCATTCCGCAACGCGATGCTGCCCGTCATCACCACGCTGAGCATGGTGTTCTCCTTCCTGCTGGGCGCCAACGTGCTGGTGGAGAAGGTCTTCGCGTGGCCCGGCATCGGCTCCTATGCGGTGGAAGCGCTGATCTCGTCGGACTTCGCGCCGGTGCAGGGATTCGTGCTGACCATGGCGGTCATGTACGTGCTTTTGAATCTCGTGATCGACATTCTCTACGGGGTAATCGATCCACGCGTGCGGCTGGAAGGGTAGCGCATCATGAGATTACGTCCGGTGCGTCGCGAGGACGGTGCGCTCCCTCCCCCGCTTGCGGGGGAGGGTTGGGGAGAGGGTGTCTCCGCAATCGAGAACCCCCAAGAGGAGAGAGCCCTCACCCGCGCCGGGGCCTGTCATCGGGCGCGCCTTCGGCGCGACCCGTTGAGCGCGACCTCTCCCGCAAGCGGGAGAGGCGAAGCGAGGTGGCGGGTCGTCGGTTCAGCTCAAAGTCATAAAGCTCCAGGGGTGAGGTTATGAGTTCCGTTGCGCCTGCTGTTGAGCCCGTGGGGCCCGCCCGGACCTCGGGACTATCAGCGATCCTCGAGCAGACCCGCTACGTCCTTGGCGAGAACAAGGTCACGGGCTTTGCCTTCGCGCTCCTGATCCTGATCCTCGTTGCCGCGATCTTCGGTCCCTATGTGGTGCCCTACGATCCGCTCGCGTCCGATACTGCTGCCGCGCTAAAGCCACCGTCGATGGCGCACTGGTTCGGCACCGATCAGCTCGGCCGCGACATCTTCAGCCGCGTCATCGTGGCGACCCGGCTCGATACGTTCATCGCGATCGCCTCCGTCGCGCTGGTGTTTCTGATGGGAGGCCTCGCCGGCATTGCGGCCGGTTATTTCGGCGGCTGGACCGATCGCATCGTCGGCCGCATCGCCGACACCATCATGGCCTTCCCGTTGTTCGTGCTCGCCATGGGTATCGTCGCTGCGCTGGGCAACACCGTGCAGAACATCATCCTCGCCACAGCCATCGTCAACTTTCCGCTCTATGCGCGCGTCGCGCGCGCCGAAGCGAACGTCCGCCGCAATGCCGGCTTCGTGCAGGCGGCGCGTCTCTCCGGCAACGGCGAATTCCGCATCCTCCTGGTGCACATCCTGCCCAACATCATGCCGATCATGACCGTGCAGATGTCGCTGACCATGGGCTACGCGATCCTCAATGCCGCCGGCCTGTCCTTCATCGGCCTCGGCGTGCGTCCGCCGACGGCGGAGTGGGGCATCATGGTCGCCGAGGGCGCGGGCTTCATGGTGTCAGGTGAGTGGTGGATCGCGCTGTTCCCGGGCCTTGCGCTGATGCTCGCCGTGTTCTGCTTCAACCTGCTCGGCGACGGCCTGCGCGACATCGTCGACCCGCAGCGGAGGACGTGAACGATGACTGTTTCCAAGTACACCGCTGTGCTCCCTCCCCCGTTGCGGGGGAGGGTTGGGGAGGGGGGCAGCCCCGGGCGAGATCAGAATTCGTGGCGACGCCCCTCCCTGCCCTCGAGAGCGAGCTTCGCTCGCCTCGGACCCCACAAGGGGGGAGCGAATGAGACAGCTTTGCCCGCCTCACACGCGGATTCCCGACCAAAATTCTCCAATGAATCCAATGTCATTCTACTGTGCATGGGGTTGTTTTCGAGGTTTTTGGTCAGCGCCCCCGCGCGGAGGCATTCATGACCGCCCAGCCGCTGCTCGACGTCCGGGACCTCACGGTCGAATTCACCACCCGCCGCGGCATCGTGAAGGCGGTGCAGCACGTCAACATCTCCGTCGCCAAGGGCGAGACGCTGGCGATCGTCGGCGAGTCCGGCTCGGGCAAGTCGGTGACGTCATATGCCGTGATGCGCATCCTCGACCGCGCCGGCAAGATCGCCGAGGGCTCGGTGATGTTCTCCGGCATTGACGTGAAGGCCGCATCCGAAGACCAGATGCGCGACCTGCGCGGCCGCGAAGTCTCGATGATTTTTCAGAACCCGCGCGCGGCACTGAATCCGATCCGCAAGGTCGGTGATCAGATCGAGGACGTGCTGCGCACCCATGTGCAGCAAGCGCAGGTCACAGGTCACGGCGAAAAGGCGATCGCGGCACTGGAGCAGGTCAAGATCGCCCGTCCGCGTGAGCGCTACCACGCTTATCCGTTCGAGCTCTCGGGCGGCATGTGCCAGCGCGTCGTCATCGCGCTCGCGCTCGCCTGCAATCCGCAGCTCCTGATCGCCGACGAGCCGACCACCGGTCTCGACGTCACCACCCAGAAGGCGGTGATGGATCTGATCGTCGAGCTGACCAAGCGGCGTGCGATGTCGACGATCCTGATCACGCACGATCTGGGATTGGCAGCCGCCTATTGCGACCGCGTCGTGGTGATGGAGAAGGGCAGGGTGGTCGAAACCGCCAAGGCCGCCGACATCTTCGCGAGCCCGCAGCACCCCTACACGCGCAAGCTGATGCGTGCGACGCCGCGGGTCGGCGTGTCGCTCAGGGATCTGCTGCCTGACGACGAGACGGCGATTGCGCCGGCCGTCACAAGCGCCGTGGCTGTTGAGGCAGCTCCGGCTCCGGCGAGTGTCGACGCAACCAAGCCCCTCCTCCTCGTCGACAAGCTCGTCAAGGAATACCCGCGCCAGGGCGCGACCGCCCTGCTCGGAAAACTGTTCGGCCGCAAGCCACCGGTGGAACCCGAGATGTTCCGTGCGGTCGACGGCATCAGCTTCTCGATTCGCCATGGCGAGAGCGTTGGCCTGGTCGGCGAGTCCGGCTGCGGCAAATCGACGACGTCGATGATGGTGATGCGGCTCCTGGACCAAACCTCCGGTCGTATCCAGTTCGACGGCGAGGAGATCGGCAGCGTCATGCCGAGCGCCTTTGCGCGCCTGCCGTTGCGCAGCCGCATCCAGATGGTGTTCCAGGACCCGACCGACAGCCTCAATCCGCGCTTCACCGCGGCCCGCGCCATCGCGGACCCGCTAATGCAACTTGGCGACATCAGGGGACGCGATGGCTTACGGGCGCGCTGCGAGGAGCTCGCGACCATGGTCGGCCTGCCGCACGATCTGCTCGATCGCTTCCCGCATCAATTGTCGGGGGGACAGAAGGCCCGCGTCGGCATCGCCCGCGCGATTGCGCTGCATCCAAGGCTCGTCATCCTGGACGAACCCACAGCGGCGCTCGACGTCTCGGTCCAGGCGGTGGTGCTGAACCTGCTCCAGGATCTCAAGGCGCGGCTAGGGATGAGCTACCTGTTCGTCTCGCATGATTTGAATGTAGTGCGCCTGTTGTGCGATCGTGTCATTGTAATGCGGACGGGTCGAATCGTCGAAGAGGGGACTTCCGAAAAAGTCCTCGGCGATCCGCAGGACGACTACACCAAGGAGCTGTTGACGGCGATCCCGCATCCGCCGTTGCCGGTGCACTGAGAGCCTTTTTGGGAGCGTGATGGCCGAGCCGCTGGACGACTATATCGACGCCGTCGCGCAAGCACTGGCGTTGCCGATCGAGGAGGCCTGGAGGCCGGCCATTCGCGCCAACTTGGACGTGTCGCTGCGGCTCGCCCGCCTCGTCGACGAATTCGCGCTGCCGGACGAGACCGAGCCGGCGCCCGTGTTCACCGCCTGATGCTGCCATGACGACAGCTCCTGAAGTGACGGCTGCGGACATCGCCAGGGCGGTGACAGGCGGCAAACTGTCCGCGCTCGCCGCGACTGAAGCAGCGCTCGCCCGCATCAAGCAGCATGACACGATCCTCAATTCCTTCACCGACGTCACTGCCGATCGCGCCCGCGCCAAAGCGCGCGCGATCGATGCCGACATCGCGGCCGGCAGAAAGGTCGGCCCGCTCGCAGGTGTCCCGTTCGCGGTGAAGAACCTGTTCGACGTCGCGGGCCTGCCGACGCGCGCCGGCTCGAAGATCAACCGCGACCGCGCACCCGCCGCGCGCGATGCCACGCTGATCGAGCGGATGGAAGCGGCCGGCGCCGTGCTGGTCGGCGCGCTCAACATGGGCGAGTACGCCTACGACTTCACCGGCGAGAACGTTCATGACGGCCCCTCGCGCAATCCGCACGACACGACGCGGATGAGCGGCGGTTCCTCCGGTGGCTCCGGCAGCGCCGTCGGCGGCGCGCTGGTGCCGATCGCGCTGGGCTCGGACACCAACGGCTCGATCCGCGTGCCGTCGTCCTTCTGCGGCATCTTTGGCCTGAAGCCGACCTATGGCCGGCTATCGCGGGCGCGCTCCTTCCCGTTCGTTGCGAGCCTCGATCATCTCGGCCCGTTCGCGCGCTCGGTCACCGATCTTGCGCTCGCCTATGACGCGATGCAGGGGCCGGATGCCGACGATGCCGCTTGCACCATGCGGCCGGTCCAGCCGGTGATGCCGCTGTTGTCCGAACCGACCTCCGGCCTGCGCATCGCGATCGCCGGCGGCTATTTCCAGAAGAACGTATTTCCTGAAGCTGTCGAGGCGGTCAGCCGCGTGGCCAAGGCGCTCGGCGCGACGCAAGTGATCGACATTCCCGAGGCCGCGCGGGCCCGCGCGGCCGCCTATGTCATCACCACGACCGAGGGGGCATCGCTGCATCTCGATCGCTTGCGCAGGCGTCCGAACGATTTCGATCCCGCGGTCCGCGACCGGCTGATCGCGGGCGCCATGGTGCCTGCGACGCTGGTCGACCGCGCGCAAAAATTCCGCCGCTGGTATCGCGCGCAACTCGCCGAGATCTTCAAATCGGTCGACGTGCTGCTCGCGCCGGCGACACCCTGCACGGCGCCAAAGCTCGGGCAGGTGACGTTCAAGCTCGATGGCGTCGAGTTGCCCGTGCGCGCCAATATCGGGGTCCACACCCAGCCGATCTCCTTCATCGGCCTGCCCGTGGTTGCCGTGCCGGTGCCGCTCGAGCCGTTGCCGATCGGCGTGCAGATCATCGCCGCGCCCTGGCGCGAGGACATTGCGCTGCGCGTCGCGCACGCGTTGGAACGGATGGGCGTTGTATCTGCGCCGTCGCCGAGAGGGATTTGAGATGGAGATCGATCTCCCCGACGTGATCGTGGAAGTCACAGCGGCGTTCGAACGCTACGAGAAAGCGCTGGTCACCAACGACGTCGCCGTGCTCGGCGAGCTGTTCCGCGATGACCCGCGCACGCTGCGCTATGGCATCGGCGAGAACCTTTACGGCTATGAGGCAATCTCCGGCTTTCGCGCCGCGCGCTCGCCGGTCGGGTTGAACCGCCGTACCGCGAAAACCGTGATCACCAGCTACGGCCGCGATACGGCGGTCGCCTCAACGCTGTTCTATCGCGACACCATGCCGGGCCGGGTCGGCCGGCAGATGCAGACCTGGGTCCGCTTCCCCGAGGGCTGGCGCGTCGTCGCCGCCCATGTCAGCATCATCGACGAGCCGAAAGAGACCTGATCGCATGACGCTTGACGACCTTCCGCCCGGAGCCCCGCCGCCTGAGACGATGGTGCCGCGCGTTGACCGGCCGCTGCCTTCGGTGGAGAAGGTCACGCGCGCCGAGGAGCTGCGGCTTCAGCTCGCGGACGAGATCGTGCGCGGCACGTTGCCGCCAGGTGCGCCGCTGGATGAGACCGATATCGCGCGACGCTTCAACGTCTCGCGCACGCCGGTGCGCGAAGCGCTGCGTCAGCTCGTGGCAAGTGGCCTCGTCGAGGCGCGCGCCCATCGCGGCGCGGTGGTGGCGCAGCCCTCGATCGAGCGGCTGACGAGCATGTTCGAGGCGATGGCGGAGCTGGAAGCCTTGTGCGCCGGACTTGCGGCCGAGCGGATGTCGGCGGGCGAGCGCCATGGTCTGGAAGCCATTCACGAGGAGCTGCGGGTGCTGAGCTATACCGGCAATCCGGAACGATTCCACGAGGTCAACGAGCGCTTCCACAATGCGATCTATGCCGGCTCGCAGAACGGCTACATCGCCGAAATCACGCTCGCCACTCGCGTGCGCGTGCAGCCGTTCCGCCGCGCCCAGTTCCGCAATCTCGGCCGTCTCGCAAAGTCGCAGGCCGAGCACGATCGCGTCGTCGTCGCCATCATGCGCGGCGACAAGCAAGGCGCCGCCGCCGCCATGCGCGCGCATATCGAGCTGGTGCGCGGGGAGTATGAGATCTACGCGGTGTCGGTGTGATGTCGTAGGGTGGGCAAAGGCGCGCAGCGCCGTGCCCACCACTTTTCTCGCGGTACCAATGGTGGGCACGCTTCGCTTTGCCCACCCTACGAGAGATAGCTACACTGTCGCCACTTCCGCCATATACGCGCGCCAGCCGCCGTAGTTCGTGATGTCGCGCGCTGCGCCCAGCGCCTCCGGCTCCACGATGAAGCCTTTCACGCTGCGGCCGTCGGCGAGCCTGATGCTGCCGACCGACAGCGGCGGCGGGATCGCGTTGACGAACTTGCCGAAGGCCGGCGCCGACAAGGACCAGATCTCCAGCTCGATCGCGGCCCCCTTGCCGGCTTCGACGCGCAGCATTCCGGGCTTTGGTGGCGTCGTGTCGAGTGCGTAGAGTTTGTAGTCCGGCGCCGTCTTCGTTACTTCGATCAGTCGAGCATTCAGCGCCCTCAACTCGCCGTTCAGCGTCATGCCGGACAGATGCGCGCCGACCACGGCAATCGGAATCTCGTCGGCGCTGTTGGCCGGCAGCGGAGCGAGCGGTGCTTGCGCAATGCCCTTCGCGCCGATGCTGAGCTTTGTGTCGGCGTGGAACACGCGGCCAATGCTCGCAAGGAATCCATCGCGACCAGCAGGTGCGAGCAGCGTGATGCCGAACGGCGCGCCATCGGGTCGCATCGATGCCGGTAGCGCCAGGCCGCAGAGATCGAGCAGGTTGACGAAATTGGTGTAGGTGCCGAGCCGGCTATTGAGCTCGATCGGATTGGCGAGCACCTGCGCGGTCGAATAAACGGTCGGCGCCGTCGGCAGCACGAGCGCGTCCAGATGCGCGAAGGCGCGCTCAGCGATCTTGCGCAGCCCTTGCAGGCGGTAGAGCGCGGAGAAGGTCTCGGCCGCGGTGAGCCGCGCACCGGCGGCGGTGATCTCGCGCGTCACCGGATGGATCGCATCTGGCGCGGAGGCGAGGAGATTGCGGATCACGAGATAACGCTCGGCGACCCAAGGTCCCTCATAGAGCAGCCGCGCGGTCTCGTAGAACGGCTCGAGGTCGAACTCGACGAGAACGGCGCCGAGCGCCGTCCAGCGCTTCAAGGCCTCGCCATAGGCAGCCTCCGATTTCTTGTCGCCGAAGAAGATCAGTTGCCCGTTGCGCGGTATGCCCAGACGAACGTTGGCCGGGAACGGCGTGATGGCGCCGAGCGGCCGGTCGCGCGAGAACGGATCGGCCTGGTCCGGCCCCGCCATCACGGAGAGCGCGAGCGCGGCATCGTCCACCGTCAAGGCGAAGACCGAAATGCAGTCGAGCGTGCGGCATGCGGGCACGAGGCCTGCGGTCGAGATCATGCCGAGGCTCGGCTTCAGCCCGACGATATTGTTGAGCATCGCCGGCACGCGGCCACTTCCTGCGGTGTCGGTGCCGAGCGAGAGCGGCACGAGGCCGGCGCCGACGGCCGTTGCCGACCCCGAGCTCGACCCGCCGGGAATGAGATCCTCGCGGATCGGATTTTTAGGAATGCCGTAAGGCGAGCGCACGCCGACGAGGCCGGTTGCGAACTGATCGAGATTGGTCTTGCCGATGATGATGGCGCCGGCAGCGCGCAGGCGCTCGACGGCGGTGGAGTCATGTGTCGGCGTGTAGGAGAAAGCCGGGCAGGCGGCGGTGGTCGGAAAGCCCAGCGCGTCGATATTGTCCTTCACCGCGACCGGCACGCCGTAGAGCGGCAGGCCTGCCGCATCCTTTCGCGCTGCGAGCTTCTCGGCTTCCGCAATCGCGTCCTTCTCGTCGCGCAGGCTGATGAAGACGGCATCATCGCCACAGTTGCGGATGCGCTGATAGCTGCGTGCGATCGTCTGCGCCGGCGTCATCGCGCCCGCGCGATGCGCGGCTAGAATCGCGGCGACCGTCTCTGGCTGGTCAGCCCCCATGGCAATAAAAAACTCCGGCAACGAATCCTCATCAGGCGTGAAGCAAACGATGTGCCATTGTGTACACAATCCGGGCAGGTCGCCTGATCCGGATATTACCGAAAGATCATGCAGTTACGAGAATAAGCGCCCGCCGGCAGTGGTGCGTGGGTAACGCCCGGGTGCGTGCATCTGCTCAAGTTTTGAGCAGATCGCTGGTCTCCCCGTTTGCCTTGCCGATCCTCTCCTCGACATGGCACTGGTGCTGCCCAACATTATCGCCAAAGCGGCCCGCACGAGGCCGCTGGCCAGGAGGACGACCCATGACCATGGCCGCCGCACGCGATGAGGCTTCCAGCCTGTTCGCAACGCCCAAGACGGTCGCCGAGCATCGCGCCGACGGCAGCATCGTGCTGCGCTCGCCCGAGCCCTTGCGTGAGGCCGCGCGCTGCATCGGGGACTGGCTGGAGCAATGGGCGCGGCAAACGCCGGACAAAGTCTTTCTCGCGGAGCGGGGCAAGCCCGATGCGCCCTGGACCACCGTCACCTACGCGCAGGCGCTGCGGCAGGTGCGCTCGCTGGCATCCTGGATCCTCGCGGAAGGCCTGAGCACCGAGCGTCCGCTCGTCATCCTCTCCGACAACAGCGTCGATCATGCGCTGCTTGCGCTGGCTGCCCAGCATGTCGGCGTGCCCTCGGCCGCGATATCGCCGGCCTATTCGCTGATGTCCAAAGACTTCGACAAGCTCAAGAGCATGATCGGCCTGCTTCAGCCCGGCGCGGTCTATGTCAGCGACACAAAGCCGTTTGCTGCGGCGCTCGCGGCGATCAGGCCGTTGCATCAGGCGGAGATCGTCAGCGGCAATCCCGACGACACTGAGGCGTTGTCCTTCCGCGCCCTCGCCGCGACGCCGGAAACTGCCGACGTCGCCAAAGCTTTCGCCGCACTGACGCCGGACACGATCGCAAAATTCCTGTTCACCTCGGGCTCGACGGGCACGCCCAAGGCGGTGATCAACACCCAGCGCATGCTGACCTCGAGCCAGCAGGCCAAGGCGCAGACCTGGACCTTTCTCGCGCAAGGCGGCGACCTCGTGATCCTGGACTGGTTGCCCTGGAGCCATACGTTCGGCGCCAACCACAATTTCAATCTCGTGCTGCGCAATGGCGGCTCGCTCTATATCGACGGCGGCAAGCCGGCGCCTGGCTTGTTCGCGACGTCGCTTGCCAATCTGAAAAGCGTGATGCCGACGGTCTATTTCAACGTGCCGCGCGGTTTCGACATGCTGATCTCGGCGCTGCGCAGCGACGAGGAATTGCGGCGGCGTTTCTTCGGCGAGGTCAAATTCGCCTTCTACGCCGGCGCGGCGCTGCCACAGAATCTCTGGGATGCACTCGAGGAGCTCTCGATCGCGACCGTCGGTCGCGCGCTGGCCATGGTGTCGGCCTGGGGCTCGACTGAAACCTCGCCGCTCGCGACCGATTGCCACTTCCTCGCCGAACGCTCCGGCAATATCGGCGTCCCGATCCCGGGCACCGAGCTCAAACTCGTCACCTCCGGTGACAAGCTGGAGGTGCGCGTGCGCGGGCCGAATGTCACGCCAGGCTATTGGAAAGCCCCGGACCTGACAAAGCAGGCCTTCGACGAGGAGGGGTTTTACCTCATCGGCGATGCCGTGAAATTCGCCGATAGCGCCCGCCCCGAGCGCGGCCTGTTCTTCGATGGCCGTGTCGCCGAGGACTTCAAGCTCAACTCCGGTACCTGGGTCAGCGTCGGCACCTTGCGCGTCGCGGGCATTACCGCGCTCGCGCCCCTGGCGCAAGACATCGTCGTCACCGGCCACGGCGGCGATGAGGTGCGCTTCCTGGTATTTCCCAACATTCCGGTCTGCCGTGCGCATGCGGGGCTTTCGGATACAGCCGCCGTGAGCGAGGTGCTCGGCCACGACAAGGTGAGGAGCGCGATCGCGCAGGGGCTCGCGAAGTTGAAGGCGCAAGGCGCAAATTCCTCCGGCCACGCCACGCGTGCGCTGCTGCTGGCCGAGCCGCCGTCGGTCGACGGCGGCGAGATCACCGACAAGGGCTATATCAACCAGCGCGCCGTGCTGATGCGCCGCGCCGAGGCCATGGCGCGGCTGGACGACGATGCGTCGGCCGAATGGATCGGCTGCGCCAGGTAAACTGAACATCTCGGCACAATCCCGTGCCCCGGACGCGGCGCAGCACCAAACGCGCGTCCACGCGCGTCTTCGACCCGCTATGGTGATGCGCTACAGAGCCGGTGCCCTGTCTTTGAAGACCGCACCTTGGGTCTCTGCTCTGCGTCGCATCGCCAAGGGCGCTGCGCCGCGTCCGCGACTTGTCAAAATATAGATCGTGTGTAATAGTTATCAAATATAATCAAATAGGGAGGCCGCCGTGAGGTCTGGCTTGATTTCGGCAGCCGCGCTGGCTGCCCTTCTTGGATCCACCGCGCTCGCTCGCGCCGAGGGCGAGGGTTGCTCGCCGGTCACCACGGCGTCGCTGTCCGTCGCCGGCGTCGAGATCGTCAGCTCCAAGCTTCAGGAGGCCGGCAACGGCCTGCCCAAGCATTGCATCGTGACCGGCCTTGCCAACCAACGCACCGGCGCGGACGGAAAGTCCTATGCCATCCAGTTCGAGCTGCGGTTGCCGGCCGAGTGGAACGGCCGCTTCCTGCACCAGGTCAATGGTGGCAACGACGGTGTCGTCGTTCCCGCACTCGGCGACAAGCCGGATGGCTGGGCCTCCGGCGGCACGGTGCCGCTCGCGCGCGGTTTTGCGGTGCTGTCGTCGGACAGCGGACATTCCGGCTCCGATCCCGCCAATAAATCGCTCGGGCTCGCCGCAGGTGCGGCCTTCGGGCTCGATCCGCAGGCGCGGCGCGACTACGGCTATGCCGCCGACATCACGCTCTCGCCGGTTGCGAAGAAGATGATCGCGCTGCATTACGGCCGCCAGCCGGATCGTTCCTACATGGCGGGCTGCTCGAACGGCGGACGTCATGCGATGGTGGCAGCCTCGCGCATGCCGGAAAATTATGACGGCTTCCTCGTCGGTAATCCCGGCTTCGATCTGCCGCGCGCTGCGGTCCAGCACGCCTGGGACGTGCAGGCTTTCCTGAAGGCCGATCCGGATCTGCGCAAGTCGATCACCAAGGAGGATGCGCAAGCAATCGCCTCGCGCATCACCGAGGCCTGCGACGCGCTCGATGGCGCCAAGGATGGCCTCACGGCCAATCTCGCCGCGTGCCAGAAGGCGTTGGATCTCAAGACTCTCGTTTGCGCACCGGGCCAGACCAATGCCTGCCTGTCGGAAGCCAAGGTCGACGCGCTGAAGACCAGCCTCGCCGGGCCGAAGAATTCGAAGGGCGAAGCGCTCTATTCGGACTGGCCGCTCGACGGTGGCATCGGCACCGGCAATTGGCGCGCCTGGAAGATCGAGAGCCCCGTCGCGCCCTGGAACAATTTTCCGATTATCGCGACCATGGGCGCCGCGTCGCTGAACTACATCTTCTCGACGCCGCCCGTTGCTGTGGAAGGAAGTAGCGACAAGCTCATCGACGCGCTGAAGGCCTATGACTTCGACAAGGACGCACCAAAGATTTTTGCCAAGGAGGGCACCTTCACGGAATCGGCGATGGACTTCATGACGCCGCCCGACGTCGACGATCCCAAGCTCGCTGGCCTGCAAAAGGCAGGGCGCAAGATGCTGATCTATCACGGCCAGGCCGATCCGGTGTTCTCGGTCAACGACACCATCCGCTGGTACGATCGGCTGAGCAGGAACGCGCAGGGCAACGCGAATAATTTTGCGCGCCTCTTCACCATGCCCGGTGGTACGCATTGTGGCGGCGGCGTCACGCTCGACAAGTTCGATGCGTTGACCGCACTGACCGACTGGGTCGAGCAGGGCAAGGCGCCGGAGTGGATCGTCGCCTCGATCAACCCCGCGAACAAGGAAGTTCCGGCGACGTGGAGCGCGAACCGCACCCGGCCGCTCTGTCCATATCCGTCCTATGCGGCCTACTCCGGCACGGGCAACATCGAGGATGCCGCGAACTTTGTCTGCAAGGCGCCGTAACTGAGAGACGAAGTGCGATCTCGTGCCCCGGACGCGGCGCAACACCAAAAGCGCGTTCACGCGCGTCTTCGACGCGCTATGGTGGTGCACCGTTGAGCCGGGGCCCATGCTGCCTGGTCCCGGCTCTGCGTCGTACGGGACGATGCTTTGCATCGCCCGGAATGCCGTGCCGCGTCCGGGACACGGAACATCGGACATCTTCACTAGGCCAACGCTCCTGTCTCAAAATGCACTTTGAAATTTTTGTTGCTTAAGCAACTAATTTATGCGAGTCCTTCGCAAGCAGGATGATGGCGGAGAAACCGCTGCGCTCAAATGGGAGGATTCATGTTCGGCAGGAATGCTGCCGCCGGCAATCGCCGGCGCATGCCAGGTGAACGCGACACGCCGCGCGCGCGGGGCGCGCCCTCACGTGTCGCCGGTGACCGCGCCGAGATTCTCGTGCAGCCGGCGCAGCAGATCGATCAGCACCTCCTGCTCGTTCTTGGACAGGCACGAGAGCAGCCGCCGCTCGCGCGCGAAGGCGGCGACGATCACCTTGTCATGGGTGGCGCGGCCTTTTGCGGTGAGCGAGATCGAGTGCGTCCTCCCGTCATTGGGATCGCTGCGGATCGCCACCAGCCCGCGCTTGTCCAGGCTGGCCAATGTCCGGCTCACCGGCCCCTTGTCGAAGCCGATGACGTGGCAGATGCGCGAGGCCGGAATGCCCGGCTCGATCGCCAGCAGCGACATGATCCGCCATTCCGTGACGTTGACGCCGAACTCGCGCTGATAGAATGCGGTGGCGCTGTTCGAGAGCTTGTTGGCGATGAAGGTGATGAAGGCCGGAACGTAACGCTCGAGGTCGAGCGTCGGCCCCGCTTCAGCGGGCGTCTTATGGCTTCGGGTCGAGGGCGCGGTCATCTCGGGGCTCGGTTCATGCGCGACAGAAATAAGGACATGCGCGTGCGCTCCACAAGCGCAAAATTGGGAGGATGTAAATGAGTGCAGCCAGCTCCGCTTCGACCGGCGGCCCGCCCGCCATCCCGCATCTCGTTGTCGATCCCTTCGCGATCGGGTTCTTCGCCGATCCCTTCCCCACCCATGACGTGCTGCGCGACGCCGGTCCCGTGGTCTATCTCGACAAATGGAACGTCTACGGCGTCGCGCGCTATGCCGAGGTCCATGCGGTGTTGAACGATCCCACGACCTTCTGCTCCAGCCGCGGCGTGGGCCTCAGCGACTTCAAGAAGGAGAAGCCGTGGCGGCCGCCGAGCCTGATCCTGGAAGCCGATCCGCCCGCGCATACGCGCACCCGCACCGTGCTCTCGCGCGTGCTGTCGCCGACGGTGATGAAGCAGGTGCGCGACCGTTTTGCTGCGGCGGCCGAGGAGCGGGTCGATGTGCTGCTGGAGAAGCGCAGTTTCGATGCCATCGCCGAGCTCGCCGAAGCCTATCCGCTCTCGATCTTCCCCGATGCGCTGGGCTTGAGGCCGGAGGGCCGTGAGCATCTCATCCCCTATGCGAGCCTGGTGTTCAACGCCTTCGGTCCACCGAACCAGCTGCGCCAAGAGGCAATCGAGCGGTCGGCGCCACATCAGGCCTATATCGCCGAGCAATGCCAGCGTGAGAACCTCGCGCCAGGCGGGTTTGGCGCCTGCATCCACGCCCGCGTCGACGAGGGCGAGATCACCGCGACCGAGGCGCCGCTCCTGGTGCGCTCGCTGCTGTCGGCGGGGCTCGATACCACCGTCAACGGCATCGGCGCCGCGGTCTATTGCCTCGCACGCTTTCCCGATCAATGGCAGCGCCTGCGCGATGATCCGACGCTGGCGCGCAATGCCTTCGAGGAGGCCGTGCGCTTCGAAAGCCCGGTCCAGACCTTCTTCCGAACGACCACGCGCGAGGTCGAACTCGGCGGCACCAGGATCGGCGAGGGCGAGAAGGTTTTGATGTTCCTTGGTGCTGCCAATCGCGATCCGCGGCGCTGGGATAAGCCCGATACCTACGACATCACCCGCCGCACCTCCGGCCATGTCGGTTTCGGCTCCGGCATTCACATGTGCGTTGGCCAGCTCGTCGCACGCCTCGAGGGCGAGGTGATGTTGTCGGCGCTGGCGCGACGAATCGCGAAGATAGAGATCACGGGCGAGCCGAAGCGCCGGTTCAACAACACGCTGCGCGGGCTCGACAGCCTCCCAGTCACCGTCACTCCGGCCTGAGGATCCTTGATGCCTGCGATCACCTTCATTCACTCCGGCGGCAAGAGCGAACGTATTGACGTCAGCGATGACGAGAGCGCCATGCAGGCCGCGACCCGCCACGGCCTCGACGGCATTCTGGCCGAGTGCGGCGGCAACGCAATGTGTGCGACCTGCCATGTCTATGTCGACGATGGCTGGCTCGCGCGCTTGCCGGCGATGGCTGATGACGAGGACGCTCTGCTCGACGGCGCCGCCGCCGAGCGTACGGCCAACAGCAGATTGTCCTGTCAGATCAAGATCACGCCCGAGCTCGACGGGCTCGTGCTGCGCCTGCCGGAGCGGCAGATCTGAAGCGGCAAGTCTGAAGCGGCAGATCTCAAGCGGCAGATCTCAAGCGGCAGGTCTCAAGCGGCAGGTCTCAAGCGGCAGGTCTGAAGCGAGTCTGAAGCGGTAGGTCTGGCGTTCGGATCGCCGCCGGCAACGACCGGTGCCGCGAAGCGAAAAGCCAACAGGAGAGGGAACGATGAAGAACTTGAAGTGGACGCGTGCACTTACGCTTGCACTTGCGGCAAGCCTGATGGCCGGAACAGCCAGCGCCGAAATATCCGACAACGTCGTGCGCATCGGCGTGCTCAACGACATCTCCGGCATTTTCCAGGACACCAACGGCATGGGCTCCGTCGAGGCTGCGCGCATGGCGGCCGAAGATTTCAACGGTGGAGGCAAGAACATCAAGGTCGAGATCGTCTATGCCGACCACCAGAACAAGGCCGACGTCGGCGCGGCCATCGCGCGCAAATGGCTCGACGTCGAGGGTGTCGATGCGATCGTCGACGTGCCGAATTCGGCGGTCGGTCTCTCCATCAACACGCTGCTGCGCGACAGCCGCATGACGTTTCTCGCATCGTCCACCGCAAGCGCCGACCTCACCGGCAAGGCCTGCTCGCCCAATACCATCCAATGGGTCAACGACACCTGGGCGACCGGCAACACCACCGCGGCGGCAATGATCTCGCACGGCGGCAAGGAGTGGTACTTCCTCACGGTGGACTACGCGCTCGGCAAGGGTATCGAGGCGGAGGCGCAGAAATATATCGAGGCGCATGGCGGCAAGGTAATCGGTTCCTCGAAACATCCGCTCGGCACGGCCGATTTCGCCTCCTTCCTGTTGCAGGCACAGAGCTCGAAGGCGCAGGTGATCGGGCTCGCCAATGCCGGCGGAGACACCATCAACGCGGTGAAGCAGGCCGCCGAGTTTGGCATCCAGCAGAACGGGCAGAAGCTCGTCGCCTTCCTGCTCTTCATCAACGATGTCCACGGCATGGGCCTGAAGGTCGCACAAGGCCTCCAGCTCATGGAAGCCTTTTACTGGGACATGAACGACGATACCCGCGCCTTCGCAAAACGCTTCGCGGCGCGGCCCGGCATGAACGGCAAGATGCCGAGCGGCAACCAGGCCGGCGTCTATGCGTCAACGCTCGCTTATCTCAATGCGGTCGCCGCCACCGGCAGCGACAACGCAAAGGACGTCGTGCCGGAGATGAAGAAACTCAGCGGCAGGGACAAGCTGTTCGGCGACACCGCGATCCGTCAGGATGGCCGCGTCGTGCACCCGATGTATCTGTTCGAGGTGAAGAAGCCGGAGGAGTCGAAATACCCGTACGATTATTACAAGCTGGTCTCGACGATTCCCGCAGACCAGGCGTTTCGGCCATTGGCGGAGGGTGGGTGCGCGCTGGTGAAGTAAGTGTGGCCGCAAGCGCTGCTGCACCCGCTTTGCGAAGCAAAGCCGGGTGAGCTATCCGCGCACGCAACTCGTGCAGTTGAGTGTGCGGAAACAACCCCTCATCCGGCGCTTCGCGCCACCTTCTCCAAGGGGAGAAGGGAAGAGCCGTCTACCCCACCACCTTGCTGCTGCCCTGCGTGATCAGGCGCGCGGCGCGCTGGTCGCGGACGTAGATCCAGAGCCAGGTGAGCGCGACCGCAAGGCGATGGCGCAGGCCGATCAGGAAGTAGATGTGGGCGATACCCCAGATCCACCACGCGATCGCGCCGCGCAGCTTCACCCGACCGAAATCGATCACCGCGAGGCGCTTGCCGATCTGCGCGAGGCTGCCGGCATGCTTGTAGCGGAACGGGCCGAGCTTCTCGCCGCGCAGCCGTGCCTTGATGAGATCAGCAACGTAGCGTCCCTGCTGCTTGGCCGCCGGCGCGATACCGGGCACCGGCTTGCCGTCCCACGCGGGAATGGTGACGGTGTCGCCGATGGCAAAGACATCTGGATGGCCGGGCACGGTCAGATCTTCCGCAACCTCGACGCGGCCGGCGCGGTCGGCCGGCGCATTCAGCCATTCGGCGGCGGGAGAGGCGCGCACGCCGGCCGCCCAGATCCGGGTCTTCGCATTGAGCCGCTGCCCGCCATAGACCACGCCATCGCGGTCAACCTCGGTGACGGGCTGGCCAAGGACGACCTCGACGCCGATCTTCTCCAGCGAGGCCTGCGCATAGGCCGAGAGATCGTCGGCAAAGCCGGCGAGCACGCGCGGTCCAGCCTCGATCAGCACGACGCGCGCCTTGCGCGTGTCGATGTTGCGAAAATCGCCCGGCAGCGTGTGGTGCGCCATCTCGGCGATGGTGCCGGCGAGCTCGACGCCGGTCGGACCAGCGCCGATGATGACGAAGGTGAGGCGCGCGGCGCGGCGCTCCGGATCGGTCTCGCGTTCGGCGCGCTCGAATGCGAGCAGGATGTGACGACGCAGCGTGGTCGCATCCTCCAGCGTCTTCAGGCCGGGCGCCCACTGCTCCCATTCGTCGTGGCCGAAATAGGCGTGGCGGACGCCGGTCGCGAGCACCAGCGTGTCATAGGGAACTTCGCTGCCGTCATCGAGCAGCACGGCGCGCCGCTCGGCATCAACGCCGCTCACGGTCGCAAACAGCGTCGTCACTTCGCGCCGCGCCCGCATGAGGTGGCGGACCGGCCAGGCGATATCGCTGGTCGCAAGCGAAGCGGTCGCGACCTGGTAGAGCAGCGGCTGAAACAGATGATGGTTGCGGCGGTCGATCAGCGTGATCTCGACGCCCGCGCCACTGAGCCGGTGGGTCGTCTCCAGCCCGCCGAAGCCGGCTCCGACGATGACGACGCGGTGGGGTTTCGCAGTCATGAAAGCTGCCCTCGATTCGTTGGGTGTGCGTCACTCATTAAAGAGCGAAGATCGGGTCGCGGTCCAATAGCCGTCATCAATTGAGGAATAGCGACAGCGTATCGACGGGACCGCGAAAAAGCGCCGCAGCCCTCGCCAAAGTGAGTAGAACTATAGTTCTTGCCATCGGGGATGGGGGCGAATTATGGTGCAGGCGGGCGCTGAGCCATTGACGGCTTTCACGATTTTGCGTCCTAACAGAACGATCCGGAAGCGGGCCATCCGTCAGTCCGGGGCAATGAGAACGAGGAGGGGACTGGGTATGAGGACGGCATTCTGGCTGGCGGGTGCGGCTGCGCTCGCGCTGGCAAGCCCGGCATCGGCCGGCGACACCATCAAGATCGGCTTCGTCTCCACCTTCAGCGGCCCGACCGCGGTGATCGGCAACGACATGCGCAACTCCTTCGAGCTCGCGCTCGACCATCTCGGCCGCAAGATGGACGGCAAGCCGGTCGAGGTGATCTACGAGGACGACCAGCAGAAGCCCGACGTCGGCAAGCAGAAGACCGAAAAGCTCGTGCAGTCCGACAAGGTCGATTTCATCGTCGGCTACATCTGGTCCAACGTGCTGCTCGCCTCGCTCAAGACGGCGGTGGATTCGAAGACCTTCCTGATCTCGGCCAATGCCGGCCCGTCGCAGCTCGCCGGCGAATTGTGCTCGCCTTACGTCTTCTCGACCTCCTGGCAGAACGACCAGACCCCGCAGGCGATGGGCCAGTACATGAACCAGAAGGGCGTCAAGAGCGTCTTCCTGATCGGGCCGAACTACGCCGCGGGCAAGGACATGCTCGCGGGCGTCAAGAGCACCTTCAAGGGCGAGATCAAGGGCGAGGAATATACGGTGTGGCCGAGCCAGCTCGATTTCTCCGCCGAGCTCTCCAAGGCGCGCGCCTCGGGCGCCGAGTCGATCTTCGTGTTCTATCCAGGTGCCGCCGGCGTGCAGTTCCTCAATCAATATGTGCAGGCGGGCCTGAAGACCCAGATCCCGCTCTATACGGCGTTTACCGTCGACGAGCTTTCGCTGCCGCTCCAGAAGGACAATGCGCTGGGCGTCCCCGGTGCGCAGGAATGGGTCAACGACCTCCCGAACGACGAGAACAAACGCTTCGTCGCCGACTACCGCAAGAAGTACGCCAGCCTGCGCCCGACCTACTACGGCGCGCAGGCCTATGACGCGGCCCAGCTCATCAACAGCGCGGTCGTGGCGGTGAAGGGCGACACCAGCAAGAAGGACGCGATGAAGGCCGAAATGGAAAAGGCCAACTTCAAGTCGCTGCGCGGCCCCTACAAGTACGGCAACAACCACATCCCGATCCAGAACTTCTATCTCCAGGATGTCGTGAAGGACGCCGACGGCCAGCTCGCGCTGAAGACGGTCGCCACCATCGTCAAGGACGACCAGGACCGCTTCCACGACAAGTGCCCGATGAAGTGAGCTCGCGCCTTTCCCTCTCTCCGTTCTTACGGGGGCGCGACGAGCTTCGCCCGCGCCCCCTCGCCGGCAATTCCCACGGTGTGTGAATTGCGACTTCTCGCCGCAAGCTGTGAGGAGTTACATCTAACGGCATGCTCGCAGAGACTCAGTGCTCCCGCGACGGCTGTCCGCTCCCAAATGGGTGTAGCCGATCTGACGTCCTCATTCGAATCGCTGCACTCGAATTGACGACTCGGCTTTTGACCTCCCCAGGCTGACACTCCTTGACGTGGGAGAGGTCCGTCCGGTTGCGACGAGGGAGGCGACATGAATTTCCGGTACCCGTCGGACGCGATCGTACCGCTTCATCGCGACCACCATCCCGTTGACGATGATGGCTATGACAGGTTCGCTTCCACATCGAGGGACTCTGCGCCTTCCTCCATGCCGATGTCCGGAGACGACGGAGCCGGCGCCCATAGCCGGCTGTGGGTCGCTGGCCAGGAGGCGCATTCTCCCACCGGGATCATGAGCCGGCACGATGCTGTGTCTTTCGAGCCCGATAGTGGCCACCACGCCACTCCATCCGCTGGACTCGGATCTGGATCGGGCAACCCATCGCTCGGCTGGGGCTCAATCCAAAGCGGAGGCAGCACAGCCGGTAATGGCGGAGATGGCTATTCTTATGGAGGCATCGTTCATGCCTCGATTCTGATCTATGAGCCGATCAACATTTCGGTGTCCGTCGGATACGGCTCCGTTGCCCTGGCCGAGCAAACCAACGACGTGAATGTCGATCAATCCGCCTTTCAGATGGCGGGTGTCGGGGGAGATGGCGGTAACGGCAATTTCGCGTCGGGAGGCAGCGGCAGTGGTGTC
Organism: Bradyrhizobium sp. UFLA05-108; assembly: GCF_059803455.1. Taxonomy (NCBI): domain Bacteria; kingdom Pseudomonadati; phylum Pseudomonadota; class Alphaproteobacteria; order Hyphomicrobiales; family Nitrobacteraceae; genus Bradyrhizobium; species Bradyrhizobium sp. UFLA05-108. The sequence continues at coordinate 225,208 of NZ_JBANAZ010000001.1, forward strand.
GGCAACGGCGGCGCCGGCTATTTCTCCGGCGCTTTGGTCGACGCTCCCATCGTGATCTACCATCCGGTCAATGTTGCGGTGGCTGGCCCAGGCGGCACAGCGTACGCAAGCCAGTCAAATGCGGTGGACATCAATCAGTCGGCCGTTCAGATCGCAGGTGTTGGCGGGAGCGGCGGAAACGGCAACGTCGCCGGCAGCGTCATCACGCTCGATCCTGCCTGGGGATCGAGCAACCAGGCCGGCAATGGCGGAGACGGTTCTTTTCATGGAGAGCTCGTTCATACGTCCTTCGTGCTGTATGACCCGATCAACATTGCGGTCGCGGGTTACAACTCCAGCGCTTACGCGATCCAGACCAATAGCGTGTATGTGGACCAGTCCGCCCTTCAGATAGCCGGCATCGGCGGGTATGGGGGCAACGGAAACGTTGCGATGGGTGGCGGCTTTCTCTCTCAGAGCCTGTGGGGCGGCTCCGATGCGATTGCGACCGGGGCCAACGGCGCCGGCAATGGCGGGAGCGGGCATTCCTCGGGGAACCTGATCGATGTCAGCGTCGCGATCTATGCTCCCATCAATATCGCGATCGCCGGCCCGCATTCGACGGCAGTGGCGGATCAGACCAACGATGTGCACATCGACCAGAGCGCGGTCCAGATCGCCGGAGTGGGCGGCGATGGAGGCCATGGCAATCTCGCACTGGGTGGCGATCTCTCCACGCATCTTCTGTCAGATCTGCACTTGATGGCGTAGCGAAACTTGCGTCGCTCGTCCGATTGCAACGCGGCTGGCCGTCGACCCGCCGCGTATGCAAGCACTCGGGCACACCCTGATGCCTGCGACGTCAAGATGTCATCACGGGGGTCATACTTTCGTGCGTAGGCCCATCAAACCGGATGGTGTCCGATTTGACATCTATCGTCGCCGAGCATGCGAGGATCAGAGTTGCGGAGCGTGTCCATCTGATCGGGATGGATGATGCGTGTAAATCAACAAACGCAGGGAGGCTCAAATGATGCCCAAAGCGGTCCACATTTCGGATTCAATCGGATTCAAATCGATCGACACCGGCGGTCAAAGCGTCGGAAACGGCGGTGATGGCACCTTCAAGGGAGCCATCATCAACAAGCCGACGCTCACCTTCGACCCGACCAACAAGGCGGAAGGTGCCGACGTCCACGTCAACACCGGCGATCACGTCAAGCAAACGGCAGACTGGGACGCCGGCGGCGCGAACGGGACCGCCTCATGGTTTGCAAAGGCCCATGGCGGAACCGCCACGTCGAACGGAAGCCAGAGCTCGGAAAGTGGCTACGATACCTCCAAGGTCTACGCGAATACGGATGCCACCCAGATCAACAAGCTCTGGGTAGACCAGCACCAGGACGTGGCGGCCGGTATCGGCGGTGACGGTGGAAGCCTCAATTCCGCACAAGGTGGAGACGTGCACTTCCACTTCGACGTGCTTTGACCAGCAGCTCGTCGCGTGACGGGGACCGGCGGCGCGTGCCGCCGGCCCCCGATTTGCAGCCAATGCTTCGTCGTCATGCCCGAGCGGAAGGCAGGCGTGAGGCCAAACCAAATCTCCGGCGGTTACGAAAAATGCTGATGCCGCCCCTCCGAAAACCGCTTCTGCCACCGGCCCGGACTTCGCTGGAAGCGGCACTTCGGGCCTGCATGGCCCCGCTTGGCCTCGTGTTCGCTTATAGCTGCAGCTACAATCTGCTGCTATTTGCGCCCTCAATCTACCTGCTTCAGATCTACGATCGGGTGTTGTCGAGCCGGAGCGGCGACACGCTTCTGATGCTCACCCTCATCGTTGCGCTCACAGTCGTAGTCGGTGGAGTGCTCGACGCATTGCGCCGCGTTCTATTGGGCCGCCTTGGCGCGTGGGTTGAAGACAGGCTTCGTCCTTCGGTGCTTTCGGCGTGCCTCGAAACCGCCTTTCGAGGCGATTGGGCCCAGTCGCCGGACACATATCGGGATCTCACGGTTCTTCGCCAGTTCGTCGAATCCAGCGCATGCCCGCTGCTGTTCGATGCGCTTTGGACACCCCTCTTTCTCTGTGTCCTTTTTCTCGTTCATCCGTTGCTTGGGGTGGTCGGGGCCTGCAGCGTGGTTCTGCTGTTCGGCCTCACGCTTGCAGGCGATCTCCTCATGGACGATGCTACGGTCAAGTCCGGCGCCGCATTGTCTAGGAGCTACGGCCGGCTCGCAGCTGCAATCGGCAATATTCACTTGATCCGTGCAATGGGAATGGCGGATGGCACAGCGCGCCTGATATACAACGACGCACAAGAAGCGCGCAGGGAGCACGATGTTGCGCTCTCGCGGCACGCGCTCATCATGTTTGCGACAAAGCCGTTACGTGCGCTGTCGCAGGTCGTGATCATGGGAGCGGCAGCGTGGCTCGTGCTCGACTACGGCAAGAGCCCGGCGATCATTTTCGTGGCGACACTGATGTCTGGCCGTGCCATCGCGCCGGTCGAAGGTGCGATTGCAAGCTGGAAATCATTCGCGGCGGCGATGAAAGCCTATCGGCGACTCGATGCCGTGCTCGCCGCAACCCCGGCGGCGAGGGCGAACACAGAATTCCCGTCCCGGCAGCCGCTGACCGGTCTCGTCGTCGACAACGTCAGCCTGAGGTTGTCCGGGTCCAACCACTTCCCGTTGAAAGGCATCTCGTTCAGTCTCGCGCCCGGCGAATGCCTTGGCATCATCGGTCCGTCCGGCTCGGGCAAGTCGCTGCTTGGCCAAGTCATCGCCGGTCTCACGATTCCAACGCACGGCCGCGTTCTGCTCGACAATGCCGACGTATCGCTGCTCCGCGAGGGGCGAGGCGGTCGCCACCTCGGATACCTCCCTCAAGACATCAATCTCCTTGGCGAAACGATAAACGAGATCATCGCGCGTCTTGACGATGCCGATCCACGCGAGATCGTCGAGACCGCCAAGCTCGTCGGCATCCATGACGCGATCATGCGACTGCCGCAAGCTTACCAGACCGTGGTTCCCAGCGGGGGCGTGGCCTTCTCTCGCGGATATCGCCAGCGTCTCGGTCTTGCTCGGGCCTTTTTCCGCAACCCGCGCCTCGTCGTTCTCGACGAGCCGAACGCCAGCCTCGACTACGCCGGGGAGCGGATGCTGCTGGACGCCATCGAGCAACTGAAGATCGCCAATGTCATGGTGGTCGTTGTGACTCACCGAATGGGTATTCTCGGAGCCACGGACAAGATCGCCATCATGGAAGGCGGCGCGGTCGTCGCGTTCGGCGAAAGCGAGGACATCTTCGAACGGCATCTGAGCAGGCCCCAGGTGATATCGCAAGTCGCGCCAACCGAGAGCGCGCCCGCAACCGCCAAGGTGCCGGGACAACCGGTTCGCCCATGATCTGGAAACCAAAAACGCGCGTTCCGCCGAGCACCCCACCCGCCGGGCGGCGGGTTGGAATCGGCATCACCGCAATCGACGATTACGAGCCCCTTGAGTTTCCGTGGTGCACGGCTCCGACACCGATCTCGCCACGCTCGCGGCTCCGCGGCGTCACGCTCGCAGGCAATCTGCTCGTGCTCTGCTTCATGCTGGGGCTGGGTACGTGGTCGAGCCTGGCACCGCTGGAAAGCGCGGCGATCGCTTCCGGCGTCGTGGAATCGGAATCGAGCCGCAAGACGATCCAGCATCTGGAAGGCGGCATCATCGGGAAGATCCTGGTTTCAGATGGTGACGTCGTGCGCAGCGGTCAGGTACTGATCGCGCTGGACGACACCAGGGCTCGTGCCGAAGTACAAAGCCTTCAGGGCCAACTGTGGGATGCAATGGCACGCGAAGCCCGGCTTGAAACCGAGCAGCGGGGATATGAGAAGCTCTCGTTTTCGGAGACGCTGGAGCAGGCCGCCAACGCGAATCTGGCCGCTGCCACCATTCTGTCGACGCAGCAGACCGTCTTTTTGTCGCGGCGGAAGGTGTTTCAATCGCAGGTGACGGTCCTTCGAGAGAGGCGAGGGCAGGTCGAGAAGGAAATCGAGGGCCTCAAGGCCCAGGAGGCTGCCGTCGCGCAGCGAATCGACATTGCCCGGGAAGAACTCGACATGGTCGCCACCCTCGTCAGCAAGGGCCTCGAGCGGCGACCGCGCCTTTTGAACCTTCAACGGGAAGTGGCTGACATTGAGGGGCGTCGGGGCGAGATCGCGGCACAGATCTCACGTGCCGGGCAAGTGATCGGTGAATCGCAGGCAAACCTCATCAAGCTCGAGAGCGACAGGCAAAACGAGATCGCACAAGCGTTGCGTGAAGCACAGAACCAGATTTTCCAGTTGCGCGAGCGGCTGCCGGCGGCCCAGGATCAGTTGTCGCGAACAGAGATCAAGGCGCCCGAGGACGGCGTAGTAACCGACCTCCGGGTTCATACGCCGGGAGGCGTGATCGGAGCGGGTGCTCCACTGTTGGATCTGGTGCCCCGGCAGGATCGTCTGATTGTCACCGCGCGCCTGAGGCCCGAGGACATCGATGTGGTTCATCCGGGCCTGAATGCGGAAGTGCATCTCCTGCCGTACAATCAGCGTCGTGTGCCGCGGCTGAAGGGGACAGTGACGCATGTGTCGGCCGACCGGCTCCTCGACAAGCGCACCGACCAGCCATACTACGCGACGAGGATTCGCGTCGACGACGCACAGATCGCCGCAAACGATATCCAGATCACCCCGGGAATGCCGGTTCAGGTTTTCATCACGACAGGGCGCAGCACCGTTGCGCTTTACACCCTAAGGCCCCTGCTTGACAGTTTCCATGGTGCGTTCCGCGAGGATTGAGTGCCGCGGGGTGGCACCTAGGCTTCGGGAATCGAAGACGCGTTCGCCTCGGTGTCGCGGCCATGAGCCGACAATCGACCGCTCCAGCGGAGAACCGCTTCGGTGCGGTTGCGGGCGGCGCATTTTCGCATGATGTGCTGAATATGCATTTTGACGGTGTTTTCGGAAAGGTTCAGCTTGGCGGCAATCAGCTTGTTGGGCAGACCAAGCTCAAGCTCCGTCAGCACCTGCTGCTCGCGAGGTGTGAAATCGGTCGTATTCCTGTCGGTCGTGCTCCTGTCGCCATTCGAGTACGTTGATGCAAGCGCGCGCGGATATGGCTGGTCGAGGCCGGGTGCCTTGCTCAACTCGATGACCGGCAGAGGCCTGTAAACCCCGCCGGCCAGAACAAGGCGCAGACCGGCAACGGCGACTTCGATGGGAAGGGAGGTGGGGAAGAAGCCTCGCACACCCCGCTGCAGCGCGGCGAGTGCGGTGGCCTCGTCATCGCGATTGGAGATGAGGGCGATGGAGGCGTTCAGGCAGCACTCCGCGATCACGGCAAGATCGTCCTCGACGGTGCGATCGTCCGGTGGCTTGTCCCCAATGCTCAGCACGACCAGACGAACGTCCTGTGTGGGCACACAATCCAGTCCGTGGGTGGTCGCCATGTCGACAATCTCTAGCGACGCCAGTTCGCGCCTGAGAATGCTCAGGATGCTGGTGCGCGTGAGCGTAAGCGGCTCGATGAGCGCCAGGACAGGCAATTGCAGGGATTCTTTGAGCCGTTCAGCAGAATGAACCTGATCGTGCATAATGTCCTCGAATGTAAAGTACTCTGTAAGCTCACCTCACCAATTCCGCGACCGCAACGCATTGCGCATCGGTAAGCCGATGCTTCAATCCCATCTTGCGGCCCGGCCTACGCATTCTTGAGCCGGGGCAACTGTCAGTTCAGTTGCCAGGAAACTCTTTCCACGCAATTCATCGCACGGCCGCGCCTGATGTCGCGATCGCGCTCCGGTCTTCGGTCGCGCGCAAACCATCGCGACCTTTTCGATTTCACCTCACGCTTGAGTCACAGATGTTGCGATAAGCGATCGCCGCCGCCGAGCTTGCCGGTCCGTCGACGACGTAAGCATCGTTCTCCTTCACGAGATAGAGAAAGGGTCTCTCTCCAGTCTCCTCGCCTGACGCATTCGTCCCTTTGACGCGCCCGCAAATGGTGTCCACGGAACGCCCCAACGTATTCTTCCTGATGGCCCGCTTCATATCGCTGAATTCGGCAGAGTTCGGATTCTCCATCTTTGCTGCGATCGAAACTTTTGCCTTGTTCAGTACGGACTCAGACGCTTCCGCGGTCGAATTGGATGGCGAGACGTGGATCCGTGTCGTCGGAGGCGCTGCCCTGGCCACATTGATGTTGCCGCGCTTCTTCTCGGATGGTTTCTCCAGCGCTCTCTTGTCCGATCTTGCCGCGGTCGCAGGACTTGCTTTTGCAATCAAGGGATCCGGCCCGAGGGCAGCAGGCCTCGCCGCCGCCGGCTGAGCCATTGCGACTCGGTCAAAACAGGGTTGCGCGCCGCAGCCCAGGAAGTAACCCTGGGAGGGGGCAAAGAAGCCAAAGCCGATCAAAATTCCGGCCAGCACGCCAATGAAAAGCAGTCCCATCCGATTCGCCTCCTCGGGGGCGGGGCTCGGTTCGCATTTTATGACTAAGACGTACTTTCGCGCTGGTGACCCATTAGTTGCGCAAAAGCATTAAGCCCCCATTAAGCGTTTCTCTGATCAGAGGTTGTGAACCACCTAAGGTACTACGCAAAGATTGAGCCAATCGGCGGCCCGCGAGACCTTGCGCTGGTCCGATTTCAGACTCAAATCCGCCGGCGAATCAGTGAATTCCTTCGAACACGGCTTGGGGGTGTGTTCCGGGGATTTACCATGAGTAACGAATATTTGCCGCCCAGCGAGAAACAGGAAGTCATTTCAACTGCGGACAATACCGCGTCCAGTGATGCGTTCGGACTCTTGTCGCCACAGCTTCTGGAAGAGTTCGACGACGATGAATCGCCGTCAGATGAAGTTCTGCGGCTCCTCGAGGAGAATGCACGGCTTCGTGCGCTCGCGGTTGAACTCTCGAACTTGCTCGGAAACTTGCCCAATCGAGATTGGGATGCCGCGCTCATGCCTGCTGGAGATCGTCGAAAGCCCGGTGCGTAGTCGGAGCTTGGTTGCTTTCGCCATCAGATGCAGCACCAAACGTGCTGCATCCACTCAGATCCGCGGCATGCTCGCGGGGCGCACCTCGCGCGCCTGCGCTGCGAGGCGGATGGCGGCATTCGCTGCGCCGAAGCCCTGGTAGTTGCGCCGTTCGACGATCTCGAAGAAGAAACGCTCGTCGAAAATGTGGGTGTAGACCTGGAAGAACTCGCCGTCGCCCTCGCGGTCGTAGAGGATCTGGTTTTCGCGAAGCTGCGCCATCACCTCGGGCGCGAGATCGTATTTGGCTTCGATGTCGTCGTAGTAATTGTCGGGGATTTCCAGAAACTCCGCGCCACGCTTGCGCATGGCGGCAACCGTCGCAAAGATATTCTGGCAGGAGAAGGCGATGTGCTGCACGCCGGAGCCAAAGAACTCCGAGATGAAGCGCGCCGGTAGTGTGCGGTTGGCCGAGGAGCCGTTGAGCACGAAGCGCAGGCTCTGGTCGCCATTGATGATCGCCTGGCTCTGCACGAGGCCGCGGGGGTCCGCGATCTCCATCTGTGGCAGCCGGGTCAGATCGAGGATGCCGGTGTAGAACAAGAGCCAGGACAGCATCTCGTCATACGGCATCGACTGCGCGATGTGGTCGACGGCGAGAAGCTGATCGGCGCCGGCATTGCTCGCGACCGCCTCGAAATCGGTGTCCCAGTTCTTGCCGGCCTGGTCGAGAAAATATAGGAGGCTGCCGCCGACGCCGTGGATCGCCGGAATCTCCAGCTCGCCGGGACCAACCGGAGAATAAAAGGTGCGTGCCTTCAGGGCTTCCGCGCGCGCCATGGCGCGGCCGGAATCGTCGACGTCGAGCGCGATGGCGCAGACGCCGGGACCGTGCGTGACGTAGTGCGAATGCGCAAAGCCGTCGGTCTCGCAGTTGATCACGAGCTCGACCTTGCCTTGCGTCCAGCGCTCCACCGCCTTGCTGCGGTGCTTGCCGGTCTTGCGGAAGCCGAGCTGCGAGAACAGGCCGGCAAGCTCCGCCGCCTTGGTCTCGTTGACGGCGAACTCGACGAAGCCGGTGCCGCGGGTCTTCGCCTTCGGTGCGAGTTGCTTGTCGGCGAGCTTCGGCCATTTCGCCGCGAGCCGGTCCTGCAACAGGATCAGCGAGCGGAGGCCGTCGGTTGCCGTCTGCGCAGCGGAGCCGGCGCGGAACTGGTCGTTGAAGATCTCCAGCGACAGCGGGCCTGTGTAACCGGTCGCCGCGATCGCCTCCATGAATTCGCCGACCGGCAGGTCGCCCTGGCCGGGGAAGGAACGGAAGTGGCGGCTCCAGGAGAGGATGTCGAGCTCGAGCCTCGGCGCATCGGCAAGCTGCACCAGAAAGATCTTGTCGCCGGGGATCGAGGCCATCGCGCGTGTCGGGAAGCTCGGCGCCAGCGCGTGAAAGCTGTCGAGAATGACGCCGATCGCGGGATGGTCGGCACGGCGCACGATCTCCCAGGCATCGCGGTAGTCGTTGACGTGACGGCCCCAGGCCAGCGCCTCGTAGCCGACGCGTAGAGAACGCTTTGCCGCGCGATCGCCGAGCTCGCGGAAATCGTCCGCGGCGCGGTCGATGCCACCAAGCGAAGCCGGCGAGACATTGCTACAGATCAGAAGGAGATCGGTGCCGAGCTCCTGCATCAAATCGAACTTGCGCTCGGCGCGGGCAAAGTTGCGCGCGCGCTGCGGCTCCGGCATGCCCTCGAAGTCGCGGAACGGCTGGAAGGCGCAGATCTCGAGATTGAGGTCCTTGCAGAGGCGCGCCACCTCGCGCGGGCTCGCGCCGAACGACAACAGGTCGTTCTCGAAAATCTCGACGGCATCGAAGCCGGCCGATGCGATGGCGCGGAGCTTTTCGTCCAGCGTGCCTGAGAGGGAGACCGTTGCGATCGAGCGCTTGTTCATACTGCTGTCTCCTCCATGGCGCCGCCGAGGAACAATTGTCCGATGCGCGGATCGTTCAGAATTTTCTGTGCCTTGTCGACCATGCGGGTCTGCCCGAGCTCGAGCACGATGCCGAAATCGGAGATCTCCAGCGCCGAGCGGGCGTTCTGCTCGATCATCAGGATCGTCACGCCGCGATCGCGCAGGGATTTTAGGATATCGAAGGTTTGCTGCACCATCAGCGGCGACAGGCCAATCGAGGGTTCGTCGATCAGCACGAGCTTTGGCTCCAGCAGGAGCGAGCGCGCGATCTCGAGCTGCTTTTGTTCGCCGCCCGACAGCGTGGAAGCCTGCTGCGCCGACTTGCGCCGTAGCGCCGGGAACAGATCGAGCGCGGCCTCGATGCGCGTGTGTAGATCGACGTCCTTTGCGGCCGCGACGCCGCCGAGCTCGATATTGTGGCGCACCGACAGCTCGGGAAAAATGTTGCGGCCCTGCGGCACGTAGCAGATGCCGGCATTGAGCAGCGTACGCTGGCTCAAGTTCGTGACGTCGCGATTCGCGAAGCTGATCTTGCCCTCGCGCAGCTTCAAGAGGCCGAAGATCGCCTTGAACACGGTGGATTTGCCGGCGCCGTTGGGGCCGATGATCGTGGTGATGGTGGCCGGCGGCACAGAAAACGTCGTGCCGTTCAGGATCGTCATCTTGCCGTAGCCGCCGACGAGATTGTGAACCGAGAGGATCGGATCGCTCATGGTCTAGTGTCCCAAATAGGCTTCGATCACGGCGGGGTTCCTGCGGACTTCGTCGGGCCGTCCCATCGCCAGTACCTTGCCTTCCGCCATCACCATCACGCGCGAGCACAGCGACATCACGAATTCCATGTTGTGCTCGATCACCACGAAAGTCGCGTTCTTCTCGCGGTTGATTGCGATCAGGCGCTCCTTCAGGTCCGACAGCATCGTCGGGTTGACGCCGCCTGCGGGCTCATCGAGCAGCACCAGGCGCGGCCCGCCCATGAAGGCCATCGCGGCATCGAGCAGCTTCTGTTGGCCGTAGGAGAGGCCGCCAGCAGGTTCAGCGGCGAGATGGTCGAGCTTGAAGAAGCCGATCATCTGGTTGGCGGCGTTGGTCAGGCCGGCATCGGAGCGGCCGACCAGGCGCGATGCCATGTTGCCCTGGTGCTCCTGCCCGGCAAGGATCAGGTTCTCGCGCACCGAGAGTTTTGGAAACACTTGCAGGAGCTGGAACGTGCGGCTGACCCCGAGCTTGTTGAGCTCGGAGGGGCGCAGGCCCGTGACGGTCCTGCCGTCGAGCTTGACCTCGCCACTGCTCGGCATGAGCTGGCCGAGGATGCAGTTGAACAGCGTCGACTTGCCGCAGCCGTTCGGCCCGATCAGGCCGAGGATCTCGCCTTCGCGGACGTCGAAGCTGACGCCATCGACCGCGTTGATACCGCCGAAGTTCTTCTTGATGTCCGTGACTTCGAGCACCGCACTCATTGCGCCGTCTCCAGGCGGGATTTTGCGACGGCCCGCAGCGCCGACGCAGCCTTGGTGCGCCGCGCCGCCATGTAGCGATCGAGGATCCCCAAGATGCCGGTCGGCGACCAGATCAGCAGCAGCATCACCGCGATCGCGTAGAGCATCAGGTAATAGCCCTCGGTGAAGCGCAGCCATTCCGGCAGCAGCACCGCGATCATCGCGCCGAGAAAGGGACCGAGGTAGAAGCCGGCGCCGCCGACGATCACCATCATCAGGAGATCCAGCGAGAGCGACAGGTTGAACGGCACCGGGTCGATATATTGCGTCAGCGGCGCATAGAGCGCGCCGGCGACGCCGCCGAGCGCCGAGCCGATTGCGAACGCCATCAACGTGTAGCGGCGGGTGTCGACGCCGAGCGACTGCGCGCGCAGCGGATTCTCGCGCAGCGCGATGAAGGCGCGGCCCCAGGGCGAGCGAATCAGCCACCACACGGCGAGCGAGACGATGGCAAGCGAGCCGAGACAGACATAGTAGAACGGCAACGGCTTGTTGGTCGCGATGCCGAAAATATGTGGCCGCGGAATATTGGAGATGCCGTAGATGCCGCCCGTGAGCCAGCTCTCATTGCGGAACACCAGGAAGGCGAGGGTGGAGAAGGCGAGCGTGACGAAGGCGAGGTAGTGGTGCTGCACGCGCAGCGCCGGGTAGCCGAGCACCCAGCCGACCGCAAAGCTCAAGCCGATCGCGACGAGGATCGCGGCCGGCAGCGGCCAGCCGTGGGTCGTCATGATCGCCGCGGCGTACGCGCCGATGCCGACGAAGGCGCCCTGTGCCAGCGAGACCTGGCCGGCATAGCCGAGCGTGAGATTGAGCCCCATCGCGGCGATCGTCATCACGGCCCACTGGCTCAGGATGAACAGGCCGTAGCGGTTGAAGTTCATGGGGACGACGATCAGCGCAGCGATGACGATAAGGCCGAGCGCGATCTTCAGGGGTTTGGCGAATCCGGTCATACCGTACGCTCCTCGGCGCGGCCGAGCAGGCCCTGGGGACGGAACAGGATGACGATGATCAGAACGAGCATCGGCACTGCCGAGCGATATTGCGTCGAGACGTAGGAAGCCGCGAGATTGTCGAGCACCCCGATCAGGAGGCCACCCGCAATCGCGCCGCGCACCTGGTTGAAGCCGCCGACGATCGCGGCGATGAAGGCAGCCTGGCCCAGCACCTCGCCGGAGGAGAATTTCGCCAGATAGATCGGCGTGATCAGGAGCGAAGCCAGCGCGACCAGGAAGGCGTTGATCAGGAAGGTCAGGAGGATCATCCGCTCGACCGGTACGCCGATGATGCGCGCCACCGTCGGGTTCTGCGCCGCCGCCTGCATCTGGTGGCCGAGCGAGGTGCGGTTCAGAAGCGCAGTCAGGCCGACCACGGCGAGAATAGCGACGACGAGCACGCCGATGCTTTGCAACGAGACCGCATGTCCAAAGACAGAGACGTCACCAGTCGGCACGATCGAGGGGAAGGGCGAGGCTTCGGCGCTGAAGAACTGCTTCACGGCCTCCTTGATGCCGATTGCCAGCGCCATGGTGGCGATCGCCAGCGGCAGCACGCCATGGCGCAACATCGGATCGACCAGCAGCATCTTGAAGGCGAGGCCAAGCAGGATCATCGAGAGCAAGGTGCCGAGGATGATGGCGAGCCAGAACGGCGCCCCCACATGCATCGCCGCCAGCATCAGAAACGCCGGCAGCATCACGAACTCGCCCTGCGCGAAATTGATGGTCTGCGAGGTCTGCCACAGCAGCGTGAAGCCGACCGCCACCAGCGCATAGATGGCGCCTGTTGCAAGTCCCGCGACCAGAAGATCGAACAGATTGGACATTTTCCCCTCTCCCCGCTCTCACTCTTCTCCCTCTCACCGTTCTTACGGGCCGCGACGAGCATCGCTCGGGCTGAGAGGGTCGGGTGAAGGGCTCGCTCCGCAAATACGGTGATAATTCGCGGAAGCCGCCCCTCACCCCAACCCTCTTCCCGCGAAGAGCGGGGAGAGGGAGTAGGGCGCAAGGTCACTTCAGCTTCGGCAGCACCTGCTTCACCACCTGCTTGCCTTCCACGACCTCGACCAGGAAACTCTGGCGGTCGATGTCGCCGTTCTGGTCGAAGGTGACGTCCATCAGGATGCCCGGTTCGTCCGCGGCCTTGATGGTCAGGCCGTGCAGCGTGTCGGCAAACGCCTTGGGATCGACCTTGCCCATCTTCTCGGTGGTGGCCTTCACCATGTAGACGGCGAGGTAGCCCTTCAGGCCGTTATGGTCGGGCACGTAGTTGTACTTTTTGGAGAACCGATCGCGGAAGCCCTTGATCAGGTCGACCGGTGCGTCGGTGGTGAGGCCGACATGGCCGCGCGCGCCGTTGGCGGCGTCGCCTGCAAGCTCGATCACCTTCTGGCCGATCAGCGTGGTCTCGCCCATCAGCGGCGCGGTGACGCCCTGGCGCTTCAGCTCTTTGAGGATGCGCGCGCTCTCTTCCTCGTTCAGATAGACGAACACCGCGTCCGGATTGGCGGCCTTGATCTTGCCCACGTCGGCGGCGAAGTCGGCTTGGCCGGCTTCGGTCGAGAGATCGGCGACGACCTTGGAGCCGAGGCGGTCGAGCTCCTTGACGATGACGTCGCGTCCGCCGCGGCCGAAATCATTGTTGACCCAGACGACAGCGACCGTCTTCGCCTTCATGTCGTCGTGGATGTACTTTGCGACCTTCGGCATCGAGGATTGCTGGCCAAAGGAGGTGCGGAACAAGAACTTGTTGCCTGCCTGGGTCAGCTCGGCGGCCTCACCGCCCATGATCTGCGCGATGCCAGCTTCGGCCGCGAGCGGCGCGGTGACTTTCACCGAGCCGGAATAGCCGGGCCCGAGCAGCACATAGGGCTCGGCGTCGAGCGCCTTTTGCACTTGCGCGCGCGCCACGCCCGGGTTGGACTGCGAGTCGGCATGGGTGACCTCGAGCTTGCGACCGAGCACGCCGCCCTTGGCGTTGATTTCCTCGATCGCGAGATCGATGCCGTTCTTCCAGTTGGTGCCGACGGTGGCGCCGCCGCCGGACAGCTCGGCGACGTCGGCCAGCTTGATCGGCTGCGCAAAGGCGCTCGTTGCCATGGCAACCGCAAACAGGGCGCCCAGTAATGTCGATTTCATCTCACTCCTCCCATTTCTCTTCAGTTATGCAAGCGGTCTTGTTTCCGGCCGCTTTCCGTCAAGCTACCTGATAGGCGGCGCTGCGCGCTGCCATCACGGCGTCAAAAGCCTCGCCCATGACCTCGGTCGATGGGGCAAGGCCGGTGAACAGTTCGAACGCGTCTGCGGCCTGGTAGATCGCGAGCTCGCGGCCGGTCATGATCCGCGCGCCCTTGGCCTGCGCTGCCGCGAGCAGCGGGGTGATCAGCGGTGAATAGACGGCGTCGGCGACCCAAAGGTCTGCACGCAGCAGCGCCGTCGGCACCGGCGTGTCCCGGTTCGGCAGCATGCCGACCGGCGTTCCGTTGATCAGGCCAGTTGCGCCCTCGAGCGCATCCTCGATGCTGGATGCGACTTTTGCGCCGTTCGTGGTCAGGAGCGATGCGAGCTTCTCGGCCCGCGCCGGTTCGCTGTCGACGATGCGGATGTCGGAGACCTTCTGGCTCGCCAGCGCGAAGGCGATCGCCTTGCCGACGCCGCCGGCGCCGATCACGGCGACCGCATTGCCCGCGGGCGCCAGCAGGGGCGCCACCGCACGGGCAAATCCCGTGGTGTCGGTGTTGTGGCCGATCAGCCGGCCATCGCGAACGACGACGGTGTTGACTGCACCCATGGCGGCTGCGCCGGGCGCAAGCTCGTCGAGTAGCGGCACCACCGCTTCCTTGTAGGGATAGGTGACGTTGACGCCGGCAAAGCCGAGCCGCCGCACCCCCTCGAGCATCATGCTGAGCCCGGCAGAATCCGCGCCGGCGACCTCGATGAGCTGGTAATGGCCGCGCAGCCCCAGCGCCTCGGCGGCGTGCTCGTGCATGGCAGGCGAAGCGGAATGCTTAATCGGCGCACCGATCAGGCCGGTGAGGAGTTTCTGAGGTGCGGCAGGTCGGCGCGTTGACATGATCCGAATTGGTCTGGGTGTGTATGTGTTTCGCCACGCGGTGTTGCGCGGAAATCGGCAAAGCTCAAGCCCGACGATAGCCTGTCCCCCGCCTAACACAATTACCCATTTATCCTACAAACCTAACATAATGTTATTTCCTGCGACCACGAGCCGCGGCGCCCTTCTGGCCGCTGCGCGAGGGCTCGACCGCGCGCATCTCGGCGCGGAGCTGCTCGATGAAATATTCGACGTGGAGCGAGAGCGGTGCGCCGCGTTTCACCGCGATATAGGTGTCGAACCGCGTCGGCTCGGTGATCCTCAACAGCTCGATGCCGGGATAGCCGCCATGGGCGACCGTGAACTGGTCGATGATCGCGATCCCCAGGCCCGCCTTCACCAGCGCGCACACCGTGGTGCCGAAGCGAGCGCGGATGGTGATGTTGTATTCGAGCCGGTGACGGGCAAAGATCTCGGCCATGATCCTTCCGTAAGGATCGTTCGGATCGATGCCGATCAGCGGATAGCGCGTGATCTCGGCCGCCGAGACCTGCTTGCGGCCGGCGAGCTCATGGCCGGGCGGCACGATGCAATAGAGCTCGCCGGAAGCGAGCGGCATGAAATCGAGGCCGGAATGCTCCAGGCGGTAGCTCATCGCGACGCACTCGCCGCGGCCGAGCATGAGATAGTCGATCGCTTCCTCGAGCTTGAGGATGTTGATGTCGATGCCGAGATCCGGATAGCGCCGCCGGACCCGCTCGATCGCACGCGGCACCATCACCTGCGAAATGCTCGGCACCGAGCCGATGCGCAGCTCCGACAATCCGCCGCGGCCGATCTTGGAGATGATCTCGGAGAGGTCATCGACCTTCTTGTAGACGCCGTTGATCTGCTCGAAGATGTTCTCGGCCTCGGGCGTCGGGAAGTAACGTCCGTTCTGGCGCTGGAAGAAGCGGATGCCGAGCGAGCGTTCGGTGTATTTGACGAGACGGCTGATGCCGGGCGCCGATACGTTCAATAGCTTCGCCGCGCCGCCAATGGTCCCCGTCACCATCACGGCGCGGATCACTTCAACCTGGCGTAGCGTCATCATGCTCTGGGACATCCCGACGGACGATCGTGAGTGACGATCATCTCACGACAGGCGTCATGTCATCCAGCCGCAAATGCCTGTCAACGTGAATAGCCCGCGGCGCGCGCTATCTTTGGCCATGAAGGGAGAACGGACTAGGAAGCGAGAACGGACTCAATTTCGCGGTCAGATTGTTTCAGCTAAAACCGGCGCGTTCGAATAGAAGGCCATCGCATCGCGACGTCTCACCCGCGCGATTGCTGCAACTGCGTTCTAGCGTGCCGGCCCTTCGGGTGAGACGCTATCGGGCAGCGCGGCGCGTTCGCTTTCCAGCACCTCGCGCGCGAGCTCGATGATCTTCTGCTTGTTCGCGGTCTCGCGCACGGCGAAGAACACGCGGTTGAGTTCCAGGCCGAGCACGCTGTTGAGGGCGATGTTCTCATCTTCCATCGTGGCTCTCTCGCTCCAGACGACGGAGGTGTATCTTGACCTCCCTTCCTCCACAAGTAGATTAAATCTTCAGAGCCTGCCGCACCGTGAAACTACGGAGGCGATGCATTGAGACGACGCCCGAGTCAGGCTACAAAGCAAGCTACGGAGCGAGGGGGCAGGAACGAACCGATGTCCGCTGTGGACTATGGCCGGGAAGCGCTCGACTTCATCGAAGGCCTGGAAGCTTACAGCAGGGTTCCGGATGCGATGAACGCGCTTGAGGCGGCATTTGGCCGCTTCGGTTTCGAGCACATCATCGTCACGGGGCTACCGAATCCGGAGCAGCACTTCGAACAGATGGTGCTCGCCAAGCGCTGGCCTGCGGAATGGTTCAGGATGTACACCGAGCGGAACTACGTCCGCTTCGATCCGGTGATCCGGATGTGCCGGCAGTCGGTGAATCCCTTCGAATGGTCGGAAGCACCGTACGATGCCGAGCGGGAGCCCGGTGCGGTGGAAGTGATGAACCGCGCCACCGATTTCCGCATGTCGCGCGGCTTCGTCGTGCCGATCCACGGGCTGACCGGTTATGAGGCCGGTGTTTCGCTCGGCGGCGTGCATCTCGATCTCAATGCACGAAGCAAGCCGGCGCTGCACCTGATGGCGATGTACGGCTTCGACCGCATCCGCCGCCTGCTCGATCCGCGTCCGACGCCGCCGGCGCTGCTCACGCCGCGCGAGCGCGAGGTGCTCGCCTGGGCCTCACAAGGCAAATCGGCCTGGGAGATCGGCGAGATTCTTCACATCACGCAGCGGACCGCGGAAGAGCACCTTGCAACCGCTGCGCGCAAGCTCGGTGCCGTCAACCGTACGCATGCAGTCGCGATCGCGATCAAGCACAAAATCATCAATCCATAAGCTCTCACTGGGAAATTTCCCAATATCGAAGCCGCCTCTTTTCAACGAGGCTTCCCCCGTTTCGAAGAACGGGGGATTTCATGATCCATGCAATTTCTTCGGCGAACCGACATCTGTACGAAGACGTCGTCGAGCAACACTTCCGCTTGCGGCACGAGATCTTCGTCGACGAGCGCAAGTGGGAAGCGCTGCGCAAGCCCGACGGCCGCGAGGTCGACGTCTACGACGACGACGATGCGATCTACATGCTCGCGCTGGAGAGCCGCCGCGTGATCGGCGGCTACCGGCTGTATCCGACCACGAAGCCGACGATGATGAGCGAGGTCTTTCCGCATCTCGCTGCGGTGCGCGGCTGTCCGGCTGGCGCGCTGGTGTGGGAATGGTCGCGCTTCTTCGTCGCGCGTGACCGCCGCGATGGAGCCATCAATCTGCAATTGATGGCGTCGGCGCAGGAGTTCTGTCTCGACCAGGGCATCGAGCGTCTCTGCCTCGTCATGGAGACCTGGTGGTTGCCGCGCTTCCACGACATCGGATTCGTCGTCACGCCTCTGGGATTGCCCGCGCTGGTCGACGGCTCTTGGACCATGGCTGCCATGATCGACGTTTGCCGGGAGTCGCTCGATACCGTGCGCGAGCGGATCGGCATGGCGAGCGTCGTACGCCAGGATGGTCCGCGCCTCGACGCCGTCGCCCGTGCCAACACCTGCGGCCTCACCGCCGCGCAACGAAAGACCGCCTGAGATGTCGAACATGATGCGAGACACCCGAACCCTTGCGAAGCTTAAGATGAAAATGAAGGAAGAGAATCTCGGCTACATGTCCGACATGGCGCTCGAGCTGGCGCAGATGGCGGATGATTGCGGCCACGCCACGCTCGCCTATCTGTTCCGGATGGCGGCGCTCGAAGCTTCCACCGCCGACGGCGTCGCGACTGACCGGGATGACTTTCCTCACTCGATGACCTCGCACTGAGCGCGACGATGGCCTGCCTCTCCCTCTCCCCGCACGCGGGGCGAGGTGAAGCGCGTTACTCGGATGAATCGTGAGGCGAGCTGTCGACCTCAGCATTCTTGATGTGAGTGCGCGAGACAATCGCCGGGATGCCGGCAGCAACCTCACCGTTCAACATCTACCCTGCGCCTCGTCTGAGTAGACGTGGGTGCGGCAGCTTGACCCATCCCCCACGCAATCTTCTTGCAAGTCGCACTCAACGCCTGTTCGATGAGATGCAACAAAGTGCATGTCGGGCATAGAATCGCTCTTGCGTCGGAACGATACTGCCGTTACCGATTTTGGCCTTGAAGAGGTAGGGGGAGCTCTTTCACTGATGGCGGCCGTGTTCGAACATCGGCGCAACGTGATGCCTGGCTGAAAGAGCGTCGATGCTGCTCGTCGTCGAACAATTCCTCAACGGATTGCAGTTCGGGCTGCTTCTCTTCCTGCTGGCCGCCGGGCTGACGTTGGTGTTCGGGATCATGGATCTCGTCAATCTCGCGCACGGCTCGCTCTACATGATGGGCGCCTATTTCGCCGCGACCTTCGTCGCCTGGACCGGCAATTTCCTGCTCGGCGCGCTGCTCGCACTGGGCGCGACGCTCGTGCTCGGCATCGTGCTCGAAGTGGTTGCGCTCAGGCATCTCTATGGCCGCGACCATCTCGACCACGTGCTCGCGACCTTCGGCCTGATCCTGTTCTTCAATGAAGCGGTGCGGCTGATCTGGGGCCCGGCGGGTCTCGCGCTGCCGCTGCCGCCCTGGCTCACCGTGCCGGTGCCGATCCTGCCCGGCATCTATTACCCGGCCTATCGCCTTGCCATCATCGTGGTCGCGCTTCTCGTCGCGTTGCTGCTCTATCTCGGCGTGATGCGCACGCGCATCGGCATGCTGATCCGCGCCGGAGCCTCCAATCGCGAGATGATCGGCGCGCTCGGCATCAACATCAAGCTGCTCTATACGCTGGTGTTCGGTCTTGGCGCGGCGCTCGCCGGCCTCGCCGGGCTTATGCAGGCGCCGATCCTCACCGTGCAGATTGGCATGGGCGAGAACATCCTGATCCTTGCCTTCGTCATCATCGTGATCGGCGGCATCGGCTCGATCCGCGGCGCGTTCCTCGCGGCGATCTTCGTCGGCATGATCGATACGCTCGGCCGCGCCTTCCTGCCGAACCTGCTGCGCCAGATCCTGAGTTCAACCGCAGCGTCCACCGCCGCGCCCGCGCTGTCCTCCATGCTGATCTATCTCTTGATGGCTGTCGTGCTGGTGGTGCGGCCGGAGGGGCTGTTTCCGGCCAGTCGTCGATGAAGGCTTTGAGCGTGAGCAAGGCCGTCACGGCCCTGGTGCTGGCAGGCCTCGTGTTGCTGCCGCTCTATTCGCAGCTTTCCGGCAACATCTTCATCCTGACGCTATTCACCCGCATCGTCATCCTGGCGCTCGCGGCCGCGAGCCTCAACCTCATCATGGGCTATGGCGGCATGATGAGCTTTGGTCACGCCGCCTATCTCGGCATCGGCGGCTACGCGGTGGGCATCCTGGCGCAGGAAGGCATCGGAAGCGGCTTCATCCAGTTCCCGGTCGCGCTTGCGGCGTCCGCGCTGTATGCGCTCGTGATCGGCGCGCTGTCCTTGCGCACGCGCGGCGTCTATTTCATCATGATCACGCTCGCCTTCGCGCAGATGGCCTACTACGTCGCATCGGGCCTCGCGCGCTACGGCGGCGACGACGGTCTCACCGTCTACAAGCGCAGCGATTTCTCCGGGCTGATCAATCTCTCCAGCCGTGTGCAGTTCTACTATCTCTGCCTCGGCTGCCTGCTGGGCGTCATTGTCTTGATCTGGCGCATCGTCAATTCGCGCTTCGGTCTTGTCGTGCAGGGCCTGCGCTCGAACGAGCAGCGCATGGAGGCGATCGGATTTCCCGCGAAGCGCTATCAGCTCGTCTGCTTCGTCATATCGGGCACCATGTGCGGCCTTGCCGGTGCGCTGCTCGCCAACAACACCGACTTCGTCAGCCCGGCCGTGATGTACTGGACCCGCTCCGGCGACCTCATGGTGATGGTGATCCTAGGGGGAATGGGTACGCTGTTCGGCCCGGTCGTGGGTGCGGTGGTATATCTGCTGCTGGAAGAATTCCTGTCGCAGATCACCGAATATTGGGCGCTGATCATGGGCCCGCTCCTGCTGCTTATCGTGCTGTTCGGGCGCGGCGGCATCATGGGCCTGCTCGGGAGGGCCGGTCGTGGTTGAACCGCTGCTCCGCGTCGAAAAGCTGGTGCGCCGCTTCGGCGGCATCATCGCGACCGATCACGTTTCGCTCGATGTTGCGGCCGGCGAGCTGCACGCCATCATCGGTCCGAACGGCGCCGGCAAGACCACGCTGATCAGCCAGCTCACCGGGCACCTCTCGCCGCATGCGGGCAGCGTCTTGCTCGGCGGGCGCGATATCACCTATCTGCCGGCCTATCGCCGCTGCGCGCTGGGGCTCGCGCGCTCGTTCCAGATTACCTCGCTGCTGCTCGACTTCACCGCCGCCGACAATGTCGCGCTGGCGGCGCAGGCGCACGCGGGCACGTCGTTCCGCTTCTTTGCCAATGCGCGGAAGGAGCGATCCTTGCGCGATGCCGCGCAAGCCGCGCTTGATCGCGTCGGCCTGTCGCATCGCGCAGATGTCGTGGTGAGCAGGCTCAGCCATGGTGAGCGGCGCGAGCTCGAGCTTGCGGTCGCGCTCGCAAGCAAGCCGAAGATCCTGCTGCTGGACGAGCCGATGGCCGGCCTTGGCGTTACCGAATCCCAGCGCATGGTGAAGCTGCTTCAGGATCTCCGGAAAGAAGTCTCGATCGTACTGGTCGAGCATGACATGCCGGCGGTATTCGCGCTCGCCGACCGCATCTCGGTGCTGGTCTATGGCCGCGTCATCGCCTCCGGCGATCCGGCCGCGATCCGCGCGAACGACGAGGTCAAGCGCGCCTATCTCGGCGATCAGCATGTGGTGAGGCGCCATGATTGACCAGATGGCCGACTCGCTGCTCGACGTCGACGGCATCGAGACCTGCTATGGCCTCTCCCAGGTGCTGTTCGGTCTGTCGCTATCCATCAAGGCGGGCGAGATGGTCTCGCTGATGGGCCGCAACGGCATGGGCAAGACCACGACCATCCGCTCCATCATGGGCCTGACACCCGCGCGCGCCGGCGCGATCCGCTTCGCGGGCTCAGAGGTGCGCCAGCTTCCGCCCTACCGGATCGCAAAACTCGGCGTCGGCCTCGTGCCGGAGGGACGCCAGATATTTCCCAATCTCACCGTGCGCGAAAATCTCGTCGCGGCGGCCGCTGATCGCTTCGGCATCGACAATCCCTGGACGCTGGCCGCGATCTACGTCCTGTTTCCGCGCCTCGCCGAGCGTGCGTCGAACATGGGCAACCAGCTCTCCGGCGGTGAGCAGCAGATGCTCGCCATCGGCCGCGCGCTGATGACCAATCCAAAGCTCCTGATCCTCGACGAAGCGACCGAAGGCCTCGCCCCGCTGATTCGCGAGGAGATCTGGAATTGCCTGTCGCTGCTCAAGAAGCGCGGGCAATCGATCCTGGTCGTCGACAAGAACGTCGACCACCTCGCCCGCATCTGCGACCGCCACTACATCATCGAGCGCGGCAAGACGGTGTGGAGCGGCACCTCGGACCAACTGACGGCCGAGCCTGAGCTGCAGCACCGGTATCTCGGAATTTGACGCGTTCCTCAGTGCGGGCACAACGTCGTCCGTTCTAGCCGCGCTCACGGGGGATCGGCAGCCGTCTTCGACGAAATCTAGTTTCGAAGCCCTCCAAACTGTTCGCACAGCTCTTGAGCGCACCGTCGCTGGTCGTAAAAGTTTGCAGCGTAGTGATGCAAGACTTCTATGATCAAATCGTCGGACGGCGTGGAGACAACGTTGACGCCACACGATCCGGCGCTTCAGCGGCGGCGCAATGGCTGGATTTCCCGGGCTGCCTGTTTGTGAGGGGTGAGTTTCAAGCCGCTGCAGACTGGCCTGCGATCGCGCAGCCGGGATTGTTCATTTCCGTGGCGTTCGACGGTGGGAAGGGCCGCGGCAATCTGGCGCATGGGAGGGGTTGCAGAAAGCAGATCACGGTGATTGCCGTCCGCGAAGCCGCTGCAGTCGCGCGCCCGGTTCAGTGTGATGAAAGGCCTGCGATAGGCCTGGCGTTGCCCAAAGCTTCCATCGACGGTCTCGGTCTCGAGCATGATTTCCGGGCACTGTTTGAGAACGACGAGTCCGGTGCGGTTGTCGTCTCTTTGAAGGCATCGCCGCGCATTCAGGCCATCGCGGCAGAAATGTTCTCGCCGCCGGTCGACGGAAACGCTGCAAAATTGTTGCTGTCGGCGCACGCTGCCGAGATCATCGTTCATGCACTGGCCGGCGAGCAGGGCAGGATCGAGATCGATCCGGTAGCCGATCTCCAGCGGATGCGATTGCAGTCGGTCAAGGCGCGCATGGACGCCGATCTGGCCTACCCGTGGAGCATCGACGAGTTGGCGCGGAACGCCGGGCTGAGCCGCCGGTCCTTCAACCAAAAATTCAAGATGGCGTATGGCGAGAGCGCGATCGATCACTTGAGGGCCCGGCGGCTGGATGCTGCTCGGGCCCTTCTGATTCATCAGCGGTTGTCGGTCACCGAAGCGGCCTATCGGGTCGGCTATGCCCATCCGGCAAATTTCGCAACGGCCTTCCGCAGACGCTTCGGCTATTCGCCGAGCGACTGCCAGTAGCAGAGTTCGACTGAGCTCGCGGGCGTTCTGCACGCAGCTGCATGAGTCTGCACGACGTGTCCATGTCGTCGACGACGAAGGCCTATCCGTTCGCAGACTTGAGAGCCTCCACGTGGAATCAAAGGTGATTTGCGCACGCGCAAAGGCGGTGCGCGCCGCGATCTGATTACTCCCCGATCGTTCGAAGATGGAACTCGGGGACGACGATGAGACGCGACGACGGGCATAAGTTGGTTTGGGAGCGGTTGATGAGATCAGGCCTGGGCCTGGGGATGGCTGGCCTGGGAGTGCTCCTGCAACCGACACCGTCGATCGCGCAGATATCCGAGCCGAGGTCCGGCTCGAGCGCAGGGACCTCATTGCCTCCCGTCACGGTGGATGCACCCGGACAGGCGCGTCCGCGCGCCCAGCGAGCGTCGCAATCGCCGCGCGACCGCAACCTGACACAGCGCAATGCCGGGCCCGTGGATACCAGAAATCAAAACGCGCGTGAGGCCGGTGCCGGTCGCGGCAATGCGTCAAGCGAGAGCAGCTACGTTGCGGGCACGAGCTCGGCAGGCACGAAGACGAGCACGCCATTGCTCGAGACGCCGCAGTCGATCTCGGTCGTGACGCGCAAGGAGCTCAACGATCGCACCGTGCAGACGCTGACGGAGGCGGTCGGTTACGAGCCGGGCGTCCGCATCGATGCTGCCGGCTACGATCTGCGCTTCGAGTCGATCTCGATCCGCGGCTTCGATATCACCTATAACGGCACCTATCTCGACGGACTGCGCCTCGTCGGTGCCGGTCTCGGCGTGTTCAAGACTGAACCTTATGGCATCGACAGCATCACCGTCGTTCGTGGGCCGAGCTCAGCGCTTTATGGCCTCGGCTCCCCCGGTGGACTGATCGATCTACAGAGCAAGCTGCCGACCAGCCAGCCGTTTCACGAGGTGCAGACCCTGTTCGGCGACCGCAGTCGCTTTGAGGGCAATTTCGATCTTTCCGGGCCGCTCGATGCCAGCGGCCAGTTTCTCTATCGGTTGACCGGGGTCGTTCGCGAGGCGGACGTGTTCGTGCCGGGCGGCAAGGACGATCGTGTCTATGTGGCGCCAGCCGTCACTTGGAAGCCTGATCAATCGACGTCTTTCACGGTTCTCGGCGCCTACCAGAAATCGAAGACGCCGGGGTCGATGTTCACCTACTCCTCGGGGACCGGGACGACCAACGACATCTACACCGGCAGTCCGTCCTACAATTCGCTGGATCAGGAGCAGGGGCGCGTCGGCTACATCTTCGAGCATGCCTTCGACAACAGCGTCACGGTCCGGCAGAAGTTCCGTTACACGGATGTGGACGCGGTCACCCG
Source organism: Bradyrhizobium sp. UFLA05-108 (assembly GCF_059803455.1). Lineage (NCBI taxonomy): Bacteria > Pseudomonadati > Pseudomonadota > Alphaproteobacteria > Hyphomicrobiales > Nitrobacteraceae > Bradyrhizobium > Bradyrhizobium sp. UFLA05-108. The sequence continues at coordinate 249,243 of NZ_JBANAZ010000001.1, forward strand.
CTATGTCGGCTTTCTCGGCGCTCCGGTGGGCGACGTCGTTTCGCGCTATACCGGCTACGTCCACGACAGGCTGCAATCCGCCATCGTCGACAACCAGGTCGAGGCCAAGGTCGCTACGGGACCTGTGCAGCACACCCTCCTGATCGGCACCGACTACACCTGGTCGAAATTCTCTGACATGCAGGGGTTCGGCTTCGGTGTGTCCGATCTCAATCTGGCAGCGCCGGTCTATGCGCCCGAATCCATTCCTGATCCGGCAATCTCGTCCTCGACGGCACAGCGGCAAATCCAGTCCGGCGTCTATGTCCAGGACCAGGCCAAGCTCGATCACTGGATCTTGACGCTGAGCGGTCGCAGTGACTGGGTGCGCACCACGGGCGAGGATCTGTTCGCGGTGACCCGGCAAGTGCAGTCCGACCAGGCCTATAGCGGGCGAGCCGGGCTGACCTATGTGTTCGATTCCGGCGTTGCGCCCTACGTCGCCTATTCGACGTCGTTCTTTCCCAATCTCGGCGTTGATCCGTCTGGCGCCTTCTTCAAGCCGACCACCGGCCGGCAGACCGAGGTCGGTGTGAAGTATCAGCCGCCCGGCACCAGGAGCTTCATCACCGCCGCTGTCTTCGACCTCACCCAGGACGGCGGGCTCGTGACGACGGGGACGGGGGTCACGGTCCAGCGCGGAGAGATTCAAAGCCGCGGCTTTGAATTGCAGGGGCTCGCGAGTCTGGGTGGTGGTTTTGATATCACCTCGTCGTACACCTATCTCGACATGGTCACCAAGCAGGCTGCAGACAGCTCGACGCTTGGTAAGTTTCCATCCGGCAACCCCCCGCACACCGCGACGTTGTGGGGCAACTATGCCCTGCCGCTGGCCAGTCCGTTCGCAGGACTAAGCGTCGGCGCGGGCGTGCGCTACATGTCCTGGAGCTTTGGCGACGACGAGAATACCTTCAAGAACAGCGCGGTTACCTTGATCGATGCGGCGCTGAAATATGATCTTGGCCAGGCGGCGAAGGAATTGAAGAGTGTGCAGTTCCAGGTCAATGCCAAGAACCTCTTCAATCTGCACTACACCACGTGCCAGGTTGGATATTGCTACCGCGGTGCGCCGCTGACCGTCATCGCGACACTCGGCTACCGCTGGTGAATGGATCCCCGGGGATGACGCGTTTTGCCCTGCAACCCGCGTCATAAGGTCAATCCGTCTTACCTAAGCGTACCTGGCGCTCAGCGTGACAGGCGATGCACGCCGATCTCGATCAGGGTGGTGCGGCAGGACAGACGGTAAATCAGGCTGAACAATTGACCCCACATGACCGAACTCCATCGTCTGATCACATAATCGCACTCTAGCGCTGCAGTCTTTCCGGCGCTTTTCGAGGCATACGGAAAATGGCTTCGTCCGGCGGCAACGTGATGTCGTCGGAACAGGCGGGACGAAGTCGTCTCACAGGAGGGTGAGGTATGCCCGCAGGGCGCCGTGGGGTTACCGTCACCACGGCGAGTAGCCGGTCTCAAAACATCTCGAAATATTCGCGATGCTCCCAGTCGGTCACCTCGGCCAGGAAGCGGTCGATCTCGGCATTCTTGATGTGGGTGTAGTAGTCGACGAACTCCGCCCCGAGCTTCTCGCGGAAGAATGGGTCGTCCTTCAGCGCGCCGACGGCATCGCGTAAGGATTTTGGCAATAGCGGCGCCTTGGTCTCGTAGGGCGCGTCCGCAGATGGGCCGGGATCGAGCTTGCGGTCGACGCCGTCCAGCCCCGAGAGGATTTGCGACGCCATGTAGAGATAGGGGTTGGCTGCGGGCTCGCCGATCCGGTTCTCGAGCCGCGTCGCCGGATCGTTTGCACTGCCGAGCACGCGGATCATCACGCCGCGATTGTCGCGACCCCAGATCGCGCGGTCCGGCGCCAGCGAATAGGAACGGTAGCGCTTGTAGCCGTTGATCGTCGGCGTGGTGAACACGGCTGAGGCGCGGGCGTGGTCGAGCAGGCCTGCGAGCCAGGCGCGGCCGAATTCGCTCAACGGCTGACTGGCATCTTTCGCCATGAACAAGTTCTCGCCGCCCGCGCGCGAGGTGATCGACTGGTGCAGATGCCAGCCGCTGGCGAACACGTTCGGCAGTTTTGGCCGGCACATGAAGGTGGCGTGATAGCCGTGACGGCGCGCGATCTGCTTCACGGCCGAGCGAAACAGCACCATGTTGTCGGCGGGCTCGATGCCCTTCCGCGGCTGGAAGGTGAACTCGCACTGGCTCGGCCCGAACTCGACCTCGACCGAGCGCAAGGGAAGCCCGAGCGCGACGATGTCGCGGCGCAGGATCTCCAGCACCGGCTCCATCTGATCGAAGCGCTGCTCGGTGAGGTATTGATAGCCGTGGCTGAGCAGGCTCACCGAGGGCGGCGTGCCGGGCTGGCCGGCATCCTCCGGGCGCATATGCCCGTCGTCGAGCTTGAAGATGTGGAATTCCACTTCGAGGCCGGCGACGAAATCAAGGCCGCGCGCGCCGAGCTCGTCGAGGACCCGCCGGTAAAGCCCGCGCGTCGCGAATGGCACAGGCCGTCCGTCGTTGAAATGGAGATCGCACAGCAGCCAGCCCGTGGTCGGCGCCCAGGGCAGCACGCGGAAAGTGGTGGGGTCCGCGACCATCAGCACGTCGGCCGCGCCCTCCATCTCCTTCATGCCGAAGCCGCCGCCCGATGTGAACACCGGAAACACCGTGCGGTGCGAAGTGTCCTTGGCGAGCATGGTGGTGGTGATGGAGCAGCCGCTCTCCAGCGAGGCGATCGCCTCGGCCGCGATGATGGTCTTGCCGCGCAAAATGCCGTGCTGGTCGGGGAAGGCGAGGCGGATGACTTCGAGGTTGTTCTCCTCGACCATCCGCCGCACGCGCAGCGCCGCGTCCTTCTGCTCGGCCGACCAGAGCTCATGACGCGCGACGAAAGTCACTGCATTACTCCGTCAGTTATTAGGCGTGAAGTACGCGCCACATACTCCGTCATTGCGAGCGCAGCGAACCAATCCAGAGTCTTGCGCCGGCGACAGTCTGGATTGCTTCGCTGCGCTCGCAATGACGCGGGAGGGGCCTTCACGTTTACTCCACTGCCGTAGGGCGGGCAAAGGCGCAAAGCGCCGTGCCCACCAGCTCTCCACGATATCGACAGAAGTGGTGGGCACGCTTTGCTTCGCCCACCCTACGATTTTCATGATGTGGCCTCACGAGCGCGAGCCTCACTCTGCCGCCGTCAGCCGATGCACCTTGCCTTCAATGTCCTTCGGCACCGGCGCCGTCCAGGGCGCGCCGCGGCGTCGCTTGACGTCGACTTCCATCCAGTAGGTCTCCCAGCCCCGTGTCGGCCCGATGCCGTCCATCGTTGCAGGCCCTTGGATCGAACGTGCGTTATCTTCATCGAGAAACAGCATCGGCTTCTCGCCGCCCAAGACCCTCTCGATCTCCTGCCGCAACAGGCGGCGATACTGCACGATCGCCTTGTCGCTCTGGCCGAGATGCTCCTTGGTACGATCCTGGATCGCGCCCATCGATTCCACCGCCCACTGGTCGTGGACGTTGATGTCGGTGCCCATGCCGGTATAGGTCGCGGTCTGCTGCTCGTGCGGATCGAAGCCGTAGTCGTTGGCCTTGTTCTTGCGCGATTTGTAGTCGGGCAGCTCATAGAGTTCGAGCCGCTGGTCGCGCATCTTCTTCTTGTCGACCGGGTTCGTGTAGCTGGTGAAGATCGCGTACCAGTAGCAGTTCTCGTCATCGACCGGCACGTGCCACTGCGTGATCGTCATCTCCGTGCTCATGGGGATGACGAAGCCGTGCGGGAAGAGCTGATTTGTCACCCGCACATGCGTGCGCTCGTCGTCGATCTCGCGTAGCGCGATCAGCCGCAGGCCGTATTCGGTGTGCTCGACGTTGATGATCGGGCGGTCGTATTCGCGCAGGATTTTGGTCATCGGCAGGTCAGAGCCGGCAGATGCGCCGCGGAACTGTTTGCCGTAGGCGGTCGAGGTGTCCTCGTCCTCGAAGAAGCGGTGCAGATAGGAGGCGTGTGCGGGATCGATGCCGACCTCCAGCGCCTGGAGCCAATTGCAGGCCATGTGGCCCTTGAAGGCAAAAGTGTGCGTGCCGGGTGCGACGAAGCAGTCGAGCTCCGGAAAAGCGGGCGGGGCGCCCTCGCCAAGATAAGCCCAGAGGATGCCGCTCTTCTCCACCACGGGATAGGAGCGCTGACGGATGTTCTGGCAGAGTTTTGAATCCTTCGGCTCGGCCGGCGTCTCGATGCACTGCCCCGTCGCGTCGAACAGCCAGCCATGGAAGGCGCAGCGCAGGCCGCCAGTCTCGAGACGTCCGAAGGCGAGGTCTGCGCCGCGATGCGCGCAGTGGCGGTCGATCAGGCCGTAGCGGCCGCTCTCGTCGCGGAAGAGCACGAGGTTTTCGCCCAAAAGTTTGACGGGCCGTACCGGGCGCGCGTCCTCCAGCTCGTCCACCAGCGCCGCCGGCTGCCAGTAGCTCCGCATCAGTCTGCCGCAGGGATCTTTCGGCCCGGTGCGGGTGATCAGGTCGTTCTGCTCCTGGCTCATCATGGCGGCGGCGTCCTTTTTGCGCGGAGGGGCGTTGTTCGCCTATTGAACGAATGGGCGAATTATGACATGCCGTGGTTTGGCAGCAAGCAATATTTTGCAGGCGCGGAGCGGATGCCCAAGCTGAAGCGGAACGAGACGGACGAGCGCGCGACGGATTTCGTCGAGAGCCTCGATCGCGGCCTGCGACTGTTACAGATGTTCGGCGCGACCGCCGGCCCGATGACGCTGAGCGATCTCGCCCGCGCCGCCGAGCTGCCGCGCGCCACCGCACGGCGCATCCTGTTCACGCTCCAGCGCGGCGGTTTCGTCGCCAGCGACGGCAAGCTGTTCGCGCTGACGCCCCACGTGCTGACGCTCGCAGCGTCGTATTTGCGCTCCAACCAGCTCGTTGCCGTGCTGCAACCGGCGCTTGACCGCATCGCAACCGCGGCGCAGGAGATCTCCTCGCTCGCGGTGCTCGACGGCGACGACGTCCTGTTCATCGCGCGCGGCAGCCCGATGCGGGTGTTCTCCGGCGGGCTCGAGATCGGCTACCGGCTGCCGGTCTTCTGCACCTCGGTCGGCCGCGTCATGCTTGGCCAGTTCGACGACGCCACGCTCACCGTCCGCCTGAAGAAGATGAAACGCGAGGCGCTGACGCCGCAGACCGTGACCGATCCGAAGCTGCTCGTTGCGAAGATCGCCGCCGATCGGGCGCAGGGTTTTTCGCTGGTCGATCGCGAAGCCGAGCCGCATTTCCGCTCGATCTCCGTTCCTGTCCGCCGCTACGACGACACCATCGTTGCCGCCATCAACATGGGTGCCCATGTCGACCGCGTGCCGACGCGGGAGCTGATCGACCGCTTCCTGCCGCTGCTCCGCGAAGGCGCGGAGGCGGTGCGCTCGCAATTGCTGTAGCGCCACAGTAGCTACGTAGGGTGGATTAGCGAAGCGTAACCCACCGCTTCGCCCAACGCGTGGCGAGCAAAGAGGTGGGTTACGCTGACGCTAACCCACCCTACGCCGCTCGCTTGTGCTATAATTCCCGCAAACGCAAAAACCCAGGGAGCACGCCATGCACACCATGGTTCCCAGCGATCGCGTGGAGCACGTCGCCGTCTTCGGGCGCGACGGCACGAAGCTCGGCACGATCGAGCGGCTGATGCTCGACAAGCTGAGCGGAACGGTCGCCTATGCCGTGATCAAGACCGGAGGGCTGCTCGGCACGCATCACCATTATCCCCTCCAGTGGAGCGCGCTGAGATACGATCCGCACCGTCAGGCCTTCCAGGTCGAGGTGACGCTGGACGAGCTGAGCACCGGCCCGTGCGAGTTCGACGGCGAGGAATTCGATTGGGGCGACCGCTCGCGCGCCTACCAGCATGCGAATTACTGGTCGGTATAGCTGGGCTGTGTAGGGTGGGTTTAGCCGGAGGCCTAACCCACCACTTCTGTAAACGCGGAAACGAAAGAGGTGGGTTACGCTTCGCTAACCCACCCTACGACCTGTTTGCACGCTCCCGTACGGACTAGGCTAGTTTCGTGCCTCGATCACCGACCGCCGTGCAGCAAGGTAAGACTCACAATGACATTCTCCGGACTAGGCCTCCATCTCGGCAATCTCTCGCGCCTGTCGAACGCGCGGTCGCGCTCGATCAGTCCGGAAAATTTCACTGGCGAGAAAGGCAAGGGCGGCATGGCCGTCGATGGCCCGGCAGCACCTCAGGCGCGCGATCTCGGACGAGGCTGGAAGATTTCACCTTACGTCGTCATCGCGCCCGGCGCGACCTTTACGCTTGCCGACATCGAAGGCGCGGGCGCGATCCAGCAGATCTGGATGACGATTTCGCGCGGCCGTCTGCGCCACTCCATCCTGCGCATCTATTGGGATGACCAAGCGCACCCGAGCGTCGAATGCCCCGTCGGCGACTTCTTCGCCTGTGGCTGGGAGGAATTTGCGCAGGTGTCCTCGCTCGCCGTCTGCGTCAATCCGGGCCGCGGCTTCAACTGCTATTGGGAAATGCCGTTCCGCAAGCGTGCGCGCGTCACTCTGGAGAACCGCAACGAGGAGGCGCAGACCATCTATTACCAGATCAACTACGCGCTGACGGATGTGCCGGAAGATTGCGCCTATTTTCATGCGCAGTTTCGCCGCGCCAATCCGGTGCCGTACAAGGAGGTCCACACGCTGCTCGACGGCGTCACCGGGCACGGCCACTATATCGGCACCTACATGGCCTGGGGCTCGAACAACAATGGCTGGTGGGGCGAGGGCGAGATAAAATTCTTCATCGACGGCGACGGTGAATTTCCGACCGTCTGCGGGACCGGCACCGAGGATTATTTTGGCGGCGCCTATAATTTCGATCCGCGCGTGCCGTGGCAGCTCGCCAATCCCGGTGCGAGCGGTGGGCCAGTGTCGCGCTATCTCGAGTTCACCACGCCCTATGCCGGCCTGCCGCAGGTGATCCGTCCCGACGGCGTCTACAAGTCGCAGCAGCGCTTTGGCATGTACCGCTGGCACATCCCCGATCCCGTGCGCTTCCAGAGCGATCTGCGCGTGACGATGCAGGCACTCGGCTGGCGCTCCGGCGTGAAGGAGCCGAAATACCTGCCGTTGCAGGACGACGTCGCATCAGTCGCGTTCTGGTACCAGGCGCTGCCGACGGCGCGGTTTCCGGAATTGCCGGGGGCGGATTATCTCGAGGTGGATTGAACCCGCGCTTCCTCGATGTCGGAGATGGCGGGAATTACGTCGCCGGCGCCGCCGCGCGCTTACAGCGCCACGCTGCGCAGCCCGAAGCTGCGCGCTTCGTTCTGCAGCACCGGCCGCACCGCATCGATCAGCCGCGCCGCCGCGGCGTCTACGCTCAGCCCCGCAGTATCCACTACCGCCGTCGCCCGCGAATACAGCGGCTCGCGGCTGAGCAGGATGTTGCGCAGCTCCGTCATCGCGGAGCGGTCGTCGGCCATCGGGCGCAGGTCGCCCTGGCGGCGCACGCGCGCCATGTGCTCTTCGGGCTCGGCTTTCAGCCAGATCGTGTAAAAGGATGACAGGATCTGGTCGAAGGTCAGTGGCTCCGAGACGATGCCGCCGCCGGTTGCGAGCACCATCAACTCGTGGCGTGCGAGGAGCTGTTGCAGCGCCGCCTGCTCCATGCGGCGAAAGCCTTCCTGGCCGTAAAGCGCGATGATCTCGGCGATCGAAAGCCCGTTCTGCTCCTCGATCGCCTTGTTGAGCTCGACGAAGCTCCAGCCGATCTTCTTCGCCAAGATCTTGCCAAGCGTGGACTTGCCTGCGCCGCGCAGGCCGATCAGCGCGATACCGCAGAACGGCGCGCGCCGCGGCGCCGACGCGCTGCCGCCGGCGAGCAGGTCCTTGGCCTGCGCGATCTGGCCAGGCGTCGCCTTGCGCAGGAGATCGCGGAACATCTGCCAGTCCGGCGCTGGCTCGATCGTCGGCAGCAGGTCTTCCAGATGCGCGCCCATCGCGTTCGACACGCGCCTGAGCAGCACGATCGAGACGTTGCCTTTGCCACTTTCGAGCTGGGCGATGTAGCGTTCGGAAATGCCGGACACCTTGGCGAGCACTTTTCGTGACATTCCGCGCAGCGCGCGCATGGTGCGCACGCGCTGGCCAAGCTGTTCGAGGAATTGGGATTCGGCGTCGGGACTTTCGGTCATTTGCCTTCTTTAGCGGATGTCCGGCGGCGCATTTGTCGGAAACATAATGCCTGATGGCATTGACAGCAAGCCGACGGAGTGTCTTTCTATGAATTATAATTCAAAATTCGGGGGAGAAGTCCGTGAGCGAGGCATCCTACAACGCGGTGACCTGGCTGCTCGACCGTAACATCGCGGAGGGCAGGGGTAACAAGCTCGTCTTCGACGATACCGTCTCCCGCCTGACTTACCGCGAGCTCCAGCAACAGACGCGTCGCGCGGCCAACATGCTGCGCCGTCTCGGCGTTCGCCGCGAGGAGCGCGTGGCGATGATCATGCTCGACACGATCGATTTTCCGCTTCTGTTTCTCGGCGCAATCCGCGCCGGCATCGTGCCGGTGCCGCTCAACACCCTGCTGACCGCGGAGCAATACGCCTACATCCTCGCCGATTGTCGCGCGCGTGTGCTGTTCGTGTCCGAGGCGCTCTATCCCGTCATCAAGGACATCGTCGGCCGCATGCCGGATCTCGACCATGTCGTCGTCTCCGGCAACAAGCAGAACGGCCACAAGCAGCTCGCGGAAGAACTTGCACAAGAGACCGATGATTTCGCGACCGCTGCTACGCATCCGGACGAGCCGGCGTTCTGGCTCTATTCATCAGGCTCGACCGGCATGCCCAAAGGCGTGCGCCACCTGCATTCGAGCTTGCAGGCGACCGCGGACACCTATGCCAAACAGGTGCTCGGCATTCGCGAGGACGACGTTTGTCTGTCCGCGGCAAAGCTGTTCTTCGCCTATGGCCTTGGCAATGCGCTGACCTTTCCGATGTCGGTCGGCGCCACCACTGTGCTGAACACCGAGCGGCCGACGCCAGCGCGCATGTTCGAGCTGATGAACCGATACAACCCGACCATCTTCTACGGCGTGCCGACGCTGTTCGCGGCCATGCTCAATGACGAAGCCGGCAAGCAGGAGCGCGGCGGCAAGGCCCTGCGCATCTGCACTTCCGCCGGCGAGGCGCTCCCGGAATCGGTGGGCAATGCCTGGAAGGCGCGCTTCGGCGTCGACATCCTCGACGGTGTCGGCTCGACCGAGCTCTTGCACATCTTCCTGTCGAACGCGCCGGGCGACATCAAATACGGCTCGTCCGGCAAGCCGGTGCCGGGCTATGCGGTGCGGCTGGTCAACGAAGCCGGCCATGATGTGCCGGACGGCGAGGTCGGCGAGCTGCTGGTCGATGCCCCCTCGGCCGGTGAGGGCTACTGGAACCAGCGCCACAAGAGCCGCCGCACCTTCGAAGGTCCGTGGACGCGCACCGGCGACAAATATGTCCGCGACGCCGAGGGCCGCTACACCTTCTGCGGACGCTCCGACGACATGTTCAAGGTCTCCGGCATCTGGGTGTCGCCGTTCGAGGTCGAGAGCGCGCTGATCACGCACCCGGCCGTGCTGGAAGCCGCCGTCGTTCCCGAAGCCGATCCGGAAGGCCTGTTGAAGCCGAAAGCCTTCGTGGTGCTGCGTCCCGGCGCCAAGGCCAGCGATCTCCAGGAGATGCTGAAGGAGCACGTCAAGCAGAAGATCGGCCCCTGGAAATATCCGCGCTGGATCGACGTCGTGGAGTCCTTGCCGAAGACGGCAACCGGCAAGATCCAGCGCTTCAAGCTGCGCGCAGGCGCGAACTAGCAGCAGGTCGTCATGGCCGGGCTTGTCCCGGCCATCCACGCGCCACCGTGATTGAGGATAGACGTGGATGCCCGGGTCAAGCCCGGGCATGACGACGGAGAGCAGAGTGACAGCATGACCAATCTCGCCCCCACAGGCTTCCTCACCATCGGCGGCGCCAACCTCGAATACAAATGGCTTGCGCCGAAATCCGCGAATGCGTCGACCATCGTCATGTTGCATGAGGGGCTCGGCTCAGTCGGCTTATGGGGCGACTTTCCGGAAAAGCTGCAGGCCGCTACCGGCGCCGGCATCTTCCTTTATTCGCGGGCGGGCTATGGTCAGTCGAGCTCGGTGACGTTGCCGCGAACGCTCGACTACATGCATCGCGAGGCGCTCGACGTGTTGCCGGGGGTGCTCGACGCGATTGCCTTCAGGCGCGGACTGTTGCTCGGCCATTCCGACGGCGCCTCGATCGCGACTATTTACGCAGGTTCACATCAGGATCACCGCCTGCAAGGCCTTGTGCTGATCGCGCCGCATTTCATCGTCGAGGACATCTCGGTGAAGTCGATCGCCGAGATCAAGAGGACCTACGAGACCACTGATCTAAGAGCGAAACTGGCGCGCTGGCACAAGGACGTCGATAACGCCTTTCATGGCTGGAACGGCGCCTGGCTCGACCCAAAATTCCGCAACTGGGATATTTCCGAGTACCTCGCCTATATCCGCGTCCCCGTCCTGGTCGTTCAAGGTGTGGATGACCAATACGGGACCATGCGACAGGTCGAGATTGCGCAGGAAGAATGTTATTGTCCGGTAGATTTGAAAGTCATTTCAGAGGCGGGGCACGCTCCGCATCGTGAAGCGCCGGGGGCGACGCTTGACGCTATTGCAGAATTTGCCCAGGCGGCGTTGCGCGCCGACCGGGGTCTTGAGGGACATGCGGCATGAATCATCGGAGGCTTCGCTCCGATGATTGCGCGACCACCCGTGGCCGGCTCCTTGCCGTGGCCGCAATGGGCCTATGTGCCCGGTGAAACCGATCTCGACGCCGATTGCGAAACGCTCGACATGGCCAAGGCGCTCGTGCCGCCGGCGTTCCGCGGCCATGTGCCGGCACGACATCCCGCGCTGCGCTATGGACTCGCGCTGAACGATCGCGGCTACTTCTGGGAATCGCAGGAGGTCCTGGAAGCGGTGTGGGCGGCAGCTCCCCAGCGTGGCCGCGAGCGCATCCTGCTCCGCGCCTGCATCTATGTTGCCAACGCGAATCTGCGGTTGCGCATCGTCAGGCCGCATTCGGCCTCGCGCCTGTTTGGCGAGGCGCTGGAGGAGCTGCGCGAGCTCCGGACACGCAAGGCATCCGCAGCCGGTGACGGCTTCGTCGACCGCTTTCCGACCGAGGCGCTCGTCGCTCTTCTCCAGGCCAAGCTCGGCCGCCCGAAGCTGTTGTCGAAGGCCGATTGGGTCCCGCTCGGGACGATTCCGCGCCCCGAGTAATCATGAAGCAAAATGCATGTATTGATCGCAACGGACTAGACGCGGCCTGAAAGATGCACTATTTTGCATGAAAAGGTTAAAGCCAGACGCGCATAATCGAGCTCAAGGGTGGCCCATGGCCGGGGAAGATCGTCGTCTCGCAGGCGGTGCGAAATTCATCGATTTCCAGACAGATCCGTCGCGCTACCGGCACTGGAAGCTCGCGATCGCCGGCGAGGTCGCGACGCTGACCATGGACGTCGACGAAAACGGCGGCCTGTTCGAGGGCTACCAGCTCAAGCTCAATTCCTACGACCTCGGCGTCGACATCGAGCTTGCCGATGCGATCCAGCGGCTGCGCTTCGAGCACCCCGAAGTGAAGGTCGTGCTGATGCGCTCGGCCAAGAACCGCGTGTTCTGCGCTGGCGCCAACATCCGCATGCTCGCCGGCTCGACCCATGCCCACAAGGTCAACTTCTGCAAGTTCACCAACGAGACCCGCAACGGCATGGAAGACTCCTCGGAGAATTCCGGCCAGCGCTTCATCACTGTCGTGAACGGCTCGGCCGCCGGCGGCGGCTATGAGCTGGCGCTCGCAACCGACCACATCATCCTTGCCGATGACGGCTCCTCCGCCGTGGCGCTGCCCGAAGTGCCGCTGCTTGCCGTGCTGCCGGGTACCGGCGGGCTCACGCGCGTCGTCGACAAGCGCAAGGTGCGCCGCGACCACGCCGACTTCTTCTGCACCATCGAGGAAGGCGTGAAGGGCAAGCGCGCCGTCGCCTGGCGGCTCGTCGACGAAATCGCCCCGAACTCCAAGCTCGAGGCGAAGATCACCGAGCGCGCCAAGGAATTTGCAGCGTCATCCAAGCGCAAGGGAAGCGGCGAGGGCATTGCGCTCACCCCGCTCAAGCGCATCATCGATGAGACCAGCATCAGCTATGGCTTCGTGAGCGTCGATATCGATCGCGCCGCGCGCATCGCCACCATCTCGATCAAGGCGCCGGAGGCTGCCCCGCCTGCCGACATCGACGGCCTGCTGGCGCAGGGCGCATCCTTCTGGCCGCTCCAGGTCGCGCGCGAGCTCGACGATGCGATCCTGCACCTGCGCATCAACGAGCTCGAGGTCGCGATGCTCGTGTTCAAGAGCCATGGCGAGCGCGCCCATGTGCTCGCCTGCGACGCTTTCCTCGAAGCCAATAAGACGCACTGGCTGGTCAACGAGATCCGCCATTACTGGAAGCGCGTGCTCAAGCGCATCGACGTCACCTCGCGCACGCTGGTGACGCTGGTCGAGCCCGGCTCCTGCTTTGCCGGCACGCTCGCCGAGCTCGTCTTCGCCGCCGACCGCTCGTACATGCTGATCGGCACCCGCCAGGGCGACAATCGTCCGCCGCCCTCGATCGAGCTCTCCGCGATGAATTTCGGCCCCTATCCGATGAGCCACGGGCTGACCCGCCTGCAATCGCGTTTCCAGGCCGATCCGTCCGATGTGGAGCGGGCGGAAGCCACCGTCGGGATCAGCCTCGACGCCGAGGAGGCCGAGGAGCTTGGCCTCGTCACCTTCGCGCTCGACGACATCGACTGGGACGACGAGGTCCGCGTGTTCCTCGAGGAGCGGGCGAGCTTCTCGCCCGACAGCCTCACCGGCATGGAAGCGAGCCTGCGCTTCGTTGGTCCGGAGACGATGGAGTCAAAAATCTTCGCGCGCCTGACCGCATGGCAGAACTGGATCTTCCAGCGCCCGAACGCGGTCGGTGAGGAAGGCGCGCTGCGCCGCTACGGCAGCGGCCAGAAGCCGAAATTCGATATGACGCGGGTTTGATGACTTTCGCGTCCCGGGCGCGCTGCGGCACGAAGTGACGCTGCGCAGAACCGGGACCCGGACGGACCATATGGGTCCCGGCTCACCGGCGCAACGCTTCGCGTTGCACCGCGTCCGGGACACGAGATCGCAAGGAGCACGGCCATGAACATGAACATCATGAACGTCGATTACTCGACCAAGATTCCTAACAACGTGAATCTCGCCGAAGACCGCCAGGTGCTGAAGGCGTTGGAAGGCTGGCATCCCGGCTACATGGACTGGTGGAGCGACATGGGCCCGGACGGCTTCCAGGAATCGCTCGTTTACCTGCGCACCGCCTATTCGGTCGATCCGCGCGGCTGGGCCAAGTTCGACTATGTGCGCATGCCCGACTATCGCTGGGGCATCCTCCTTGCTCCCCAGGAAGAGAACCGCGTCGTGCCGTTCGGCGAGCACTATGGCGAGCCGGCCTGGCAGGAGGTCCCCGGCGAGCATCGCGCGATGCTGCGCCGCTTGATCGTGATCCAGGGCGACACCGAACCCGCTTCCGTCGAGCAGCAGCGCCATCTCGGCAAGACCGCGCCCTCGCTCTACGACATGCGCAACCTGTTCCAGGTCAATGTCGAGGAAGGCCGTCACCTCTGGGCGATGGTGTATCTGCTGCAGAAATATTTCGGCCGCGACGGCCGCGAGGAGGCGGACGAATTGTTGCGCCGTCGCTCGGGTGACGCGGATGCGCCGCGCATGCTCGGCGCCTTCAACGAGGCGACGCCCGACTGGCTGTCCTTCTTCATGTTCACCTATTTCACCGACCGCGACGGCAAGATGCAGCTGCACAGCCTCGCGCAGTCGGGCTTCGATCCGTTGTCGCGCACCTGCCGCTTCATGCTGACCGAAGAGGCGCACCACATGTTCGTCGGCGAGACCGGCATCACCCGCGTGGTGCAGCGGACCTGCGAGGCGATGAGCGAGGCGGGCATCTCCGACCCCAACGACATCGCCAAGGTGCGTGCGCTCGGCGTCATCGACCTGCCGACCATCCAGAAGAAGCTGAACCTGCACTATTCACTGTCGCTCGACCTGTTCGGCTCGGAAGTATCGACCAACGCTGCGAACGCGTTCAACGCCGGTATCAAGGGCCGCTACAAGGAAACCTCGATCGAGGACGATCACCAGCTCAAGACCGCGACCTACCCGGTCATGAAGTTCGTCGACGGCCAGATCAAGATGGTCGACGAGCCGGCGCTGACAGCGCTCAACATGCGGCTGCGCGACGACTACACCCAGGACTGCGTCAAGGGCATGCTGCGCTGGAACAAGGTGATCTCGACGGCGGGCTACGACTTCAAGCTGACGGTGCCGCACGTCACGTTCCACCGGCACATCGGCGAGTTCAAGGACGTGCACGCCACGCCCGAGGGCATCCTGATCGACGACGCCACCTGGGCCAAGCGCAAGGACGACTGGCTGCCGTCAACGAACGACGGCGACTTCATCGCTTCCCTGATGAAGCCCGTCACCGAGATCGGCCAGTTCGCGTCCTGGATCTCGCCGCCGAAAGTCGGCATCGACAACAAGCCCGGCGATTTCGAATATGTGAAGATCGAGTCGTAGGTCGCTGGACACGACAGCACGCCAGGCCCTTCGATGTCGTCCCGGCCTTTGCCGCGGCGACAGCGGAGAGGGAGGCTACGCCGCCGCAAACCGGCGGAAGCCGTTCCACATTGCGGTGGCAGCGCCCGAGGTCAGCACCGGCAGGATGCGGGCATCCTGATAATTGCCGTTGAGCGAGACGCGCGGCAGTGCGGTCGGGTAACCGGCATTTTCGGCGAACAACATGCCCGGGCGCGTGGTCACCGCGGTCTTGAAACCGCTCGCCGCGGCCAGCGCGAATTCGCGTTCGCCCGCGGCATGGCGGTCGCCATAGGGATAGGCGAGGTGCTGCACGGGGCGTCCGAGCGCGTGCTCGATGCGCACGCGGCCCACCGCCATCTCCTGCGCGGCAATCTCCTCGCTCTGCTTGGCAAGGTTGCAATGGCTGATGGTGTGGGCGCCGATCGCGACCTGCGGATCCGCCGCCAGCGCCTTCAGCTCGTCCCAGGACAGGCAGAGGTCGCGGCAGAGCGCCGCCATGTCGACACCGTGCTTCGTGCAGAGCGCCGTGATCTCGCGCTGAAGGTCGTGCTCGCCCGGCAACGCGCGCAGCCAGTCATGGATGCGGTCGAACGCGGCCTGTTTCGCAGGCGCGCTCGTCGCATCGAGACGGAGCGCGGCATGGCCGATCTGCACGTCGATGTGACTCGCCTTGGCGATGACGGCCTCAAGTGCGATCCACCAGAGACGTCCGGTCCCCTCGGCGAAATCGCTCGTGACATAGATGGTCGAAGGTGCGCCGAATTCGCGCAGCACGGGGAGGGCAAAATCGCGGTTGTCGCGGTAGCCGTCGTCGAGCGTGAAGGCAGCGAAGCGGCGGGTGAACTGGCCCTGCGCGAGCCGATCATGCAATTCGTCCATCGAGATGATGTCGATGTCGTGCGAGCGCAGATGGCACAGCGTGGCGCGCAGGAAGTCCGGCGTGACCTCGAGATGCCGATTGGGCTGGAACGCATCCTCCCGAGGTGGTCGCACATGGTGCAGCATGAAAATGGCGCCGACGCCGGCGAGCAGCGGCCGCAGGAGGTGGTGCGCCCCGCTGAAATAGAGTGCTTCCAGCCCGACGCGGATGACGTTGTTGCGCAGTTGTTTCATCGAAGGCTGGTTGACCCCGGCATTCCACGGTCAACCTAGGGGAAGACCCTTGAAGAAAAAGTTAGTCCGGTTGCTCATCCAGAGCCTTCACAAGGCCGCCATTTCCGGTTTGACAGCCCGTCAAGGGTTTGTTTTGTCTCCGGTTCCAGAGGTTCGGGTCGTCGAATGCAGAAGCTTTTCAAGTGGGCCAGCAAATGGTGGCCGGGGTTGATCCCCTTGGCCATCATGTGGGGAATTGCGGCCTGGAATGACACTTTGCCGCTGGAAGCCGACTTGTCTGCCCGCTCCGCTGCCGCGCTGAAGAACACCGTTCTGGACAAGACCCGGATCGCGGTGGCCGGCCGCGACGTCACTTTTGCCGCCGAAGCGTTCTCGGAGGAGGGCCGCCGCGACGCCGTCACGGCGGTCGAAACCGTGCCGGGCGTGCGTCTGGTCGACGACCAGACCCGGCTGGTTCCCGAGGCCAAGCCCTTCGTCTGGAACGCCGAACGGGACGTCGTCCGGGTCACCCTGTCCGGCAGCGCGCCGTTGCCGGGGGTGAAGGGCCGGCTGGTGGAGGCCGCCCGCAAGGACCTCGGCGGCATCGAGGTCGCCGATCAGATGGGATTGGCGCGCGGTGCGCCGCCGCGCTTCGAAAATGCCGCGATGCTCCTGCTCGACCAGGTCGGCAAGCTCAAGGACGGCAAGATCACGATATCCGACACCAACGTCAGCCTGTCCGGCATGGCGCGCGAACTCGGCGGCCGAGAAGCCATTGCGGCGGCGCTGAAGAATTTGCCTGAGGGTATTTCGGTCGCGACCAACGACATCAAGGCGCCGCCTTACATCTTCCAGGCCTACAAGGATCCGGTCGCGGCGACCGTGACGCTAACCGGCTACGTCCCCGACAACAACGTCCACGCGGTCATCGCCACGGCGGCAGGGCAAAAATTCTTCGGCGAGAAGGTCGTCGACAATCTCAAGGCCAGCATTGGCGCGCCTGCTTCGTTCGGCAATTCGGTGGTTGCCGCGCTTGGGGCTCTGTCACGGCTCTCGACCGGCACGCTGGTGGTGACGGATCGTGAGGTGAAGCTGTCGGGCGATGCGCTCTATGAGGGCGCGGCAGCCGATATCCGCGCAGGCCTCGGCAAGGATTTTCCCAAGACCTGGCAGTACAAGCCGGAAATCACCGTGAAGCCCGCCGCAGGTCCGGTCGACGGCACGGTCTGTCAACAGCTGTTCTCCGAGCTCCTGACCAAGGGCAAGATCCGCTTCGAGCCGAAGCGCGCCACGATCGATCCGGATTCCGCAGGTCTCCTCGATCGCCTCATCGAAACGGCGCTGCGGTGCCCGAACGCCACCATCGAGGTGGCGGGCCACACCGATTCCGACGGCGAGGATGCCTTCAATCAGGCGCTGTCGGAGAAGCGCGCCCAGGCGGTGATCGACTATCTCGTCAAGGCGGGCCTTCCGGCCGATCGCTTCACGGCAGTCGGCTATGGCAGCACGCAGCCGGTCGCCGGCAACGATACCGACGAAGGCAAGGCACAAAACCGCCGCATCGAATTTCTGGTGAGATGACATGTCATTTCTGTTGGCGTTCCATTGGGGTTGGCTGGTCGGATCGCTGCTGCTCGGGCTGGCGATGGGTTGGATCTCGGTGGTCCAGCGCGGTAACGGCACCTCGAAGGTGCTTGCGCGCTGGCTCGCGGTCCTCGCGGCGGCCCTCGTCGCGGCGGCGCTCGCCCGTGTGGTCCCCGGCCGCTTCGGCTACTGGCTCGACCTCGGCCTTACCATGTTCGGCTGCTATCTCGTCGGCTGCACCATCGGCGCATGCCTCCGCGACCGGGTCGTCTCGCGCAGCGCGCCCGCGGCCTGAGCTTTGCGCTTGCACCCTGCCTATGCGCAAGGCGCCGGACTGCCCTGATGACTGCGCCTTGGGCGCCGCACAGGGTCGCCGCGCTTCGGCGCATGCCAAATCGCGTTCCGGCCTGCCTTTACCACCGCCGATCGCGGGGCCAAAGATTGACGCCGGCTTAAGCCGCAGCGGAACATTGTCCGGGTGAAATCATCAAAACTTCACGGCCCGTACGCAGGATCGCGATACAGATTCGGCAGAGGCCGTCGCGGAAAAGAGCCAAACGGTGCAAGGCAAGCGCGGATACCCGCCTAAAATATTGAAGAAACGCGTTTTTGCGCTTATTGGCGAATTCCACTCCGGCCCAAAACGCGCTACTGGAGGGTCGGGGAGCATGCGCGAAGCTGGAGCCGGCGCCAAGGGGTCGCCGGCTATCTGTACGTTCGCCCGTTCGCCGGCCGCTATGGCCGCGGAAGCGTAGTTCGAGGTCTAGATGCTGGAAGCCATACGCAGGGCCATGACGTTTCTGCGCCAGAAGCAAATCCTGCATAAGCTTGGCGTCGTGATCAGCGTGACGGTCATCGGCATCGCTTGCTACGTGCTCTATCACATGCTGCGCGGCATCGACTTCAACGAGGTGGTCGAGGCGATCAAGAGCACCGAGCCGAGCCAGATTGCGATGGCGGCGCTGTTCGTGGCCGCCGGCTATTTCACCCTGACCTTCTACGATCTGTTCGCGACGCGTGCGATCGGCCACGCCCATGTGCCCTACCGCATCAATGCGCTCGCGGCCTTCACCAGCTACTCGATCGGCCACAATGTCGGCGCCAGCGTCTTCACCGGCGGCGCGGTGCGCTATCGCATCTACTCGGCCTGGGGCCTCAACGCGATCGACGTCGCCAAGATCTGTTTCCTCGCCGGCCTGACCTTCTGGCTTGGCAACGCCGCCGTGCTCGGCCTCGGGATCACCTATCACCCCGAAGCTGCGGCCTCGATCGACCAGCTGCCCCCCTGGCTCAACCGGCTGGTCGCGATGGCGATCATCGTCGCGCTGGTCGCCTATGTCGTGTGGGTCTGGACCCAGCCGCGCGTGGTCGGTCGTGGTCCATGGACGGTGGTGCTGCCGGGCGGCCCGCTGACGCTGCTCCAGATCGCGATCGGCATCGTCGATCTCGGCTTCTGCGCGCTCGCGATGTACGTGCTGGTGCCGGACGAGCCCAATCTCGGCTTCGTCGTGGTCGCTGTGATCTTCGTCTCCGCCACACTGCTCGGCTTCGCCAGCCACTCCCCCGGAGGTCTCGGCGTATTCGATGCCGCCATGCTGGTCGGGCTGTGGCAGATGGACCGCGAGGAGCTCCTCGGGGGAATGCTGCTGTTCCGCGTCCTCTATTATCTTTCGCCCTTTGTCATATCTGTAATCTTGCTGACGTTTCGAGAGGTTATTATCGGAGCCCGATCGAAACGCCTGCAGCAGGCGGCCCTCAAGCTCGATCCCGGCCCTGCGCGCGAAGCCGCTTACGTGAGAGAGCGCAGCGACAAGAGCGCCTGACCGGCCTACAATTCTTAAGGAGAAGCCTGCCCCGATGGCGATCGACGCCCACCCTTCTCCCTCGGTCCAGCCCTGGTCCGATCGGCTGCGGCATTCGGCGATCATCCTGATCGCGGCGGCGCTGGCGCTGTCGGTGGTGGTCTCGCTCGGGGAATTGTCGGCGACGCGGGCTGTGGCGGTGTTTCTCTGCATCGCCGCGGCCGCGCTGATCCCCTGGCGCCTGCACGATACCGCCGCCTCGCGCGACGACGTCCGCCGCATCAACCCGGTCGAAAACGCGGCGGTGGCCGCGGTTGTCTCGGGCATGCCGGACCCGGCCGTGCTGCTCGATCGCGCCGGGCGCGTCATCCATCTCAATGCTGCCGCAGCCCAGCTCGCGCCAGCGCTGCGCAAGAACGAGCTCGCCCAGTTCGCGCTGCGCTCGCCGGAGATCATCACCGCGCTGCGCGAGGCGATCGCTACATCCGAGCCGCGCCGCGCCGACTATCTCGATCACGTGCCGGTCGACCGCTGGATGGAGCTGATCATCACACCGGTTCCGGTGCCGACCACGTTCGGCGGCGCTGACAAATGCATGCTGATGACCTTCCACGATCAGACGCCGCTACGCCGGGTCGAGGAGATGCGCGCCGATTTCGTCGCCAATGCCAGCCACGAGCTGCGCACGCCGCTGGCCGCGCTCTCCGGCTTCATCGACACGCTTCAGGGCCAGGCCAAGGACGATCCCAGGGCGCGCGAGCGCTTCCTCGGCATCATGCACACCCAGGCGACCCGCATGGCGCGCCTGATCGACGATCTGTTGTCGCTTTCGCGGGTGGAATTGTCGGCGCATGTGCGGCCCGACACGCTGGTCGATGTCGTGCCGATCATCCGCCAGGTCGCTGATGGGCTCGAACCGCTGGCGCGCGAGCGGCAGGTGGACGTCGAGATCAATCTGCCGGAGACGGCGGTGATGATCGCGGGCGACCGCGAGGAATTGTTGCGGCTGTTCGAGAACCTGATCGAGAACGCGCTGAAATACGGCGCCTCGGGCGGGCGGGTGATCGTCTCGCTCGGCATGGTCACGGCGGCTGACGGCTCGCCGGAAATCCGCGTCCTGGTGCGCGACTTCGGCCCCGGAATTGCACCGGAACACCTGCCAAGGCTGACCGAGCGGTTCTACCGGGTTGACGTCGGCGACAGTCGCTCGCAGGGCGGGACGGGCCTCGGATTATCGCTGGTGAAACATATCGTTAACCGGCACCGCGGCCGGCTTTTGATCGAAAGCGTGCTCAAACAGGGCGCCACTTTCACGGCCTGTTTTCCCCAGGCCAAGCCCCCAGCTGCAAGCTGAAAATCCAGCTATCTCAGGCGCTTAAGCCTGTCATCCGACTGTCACGAAACCTTCGTAAAAGCACTACCGATCGCTCCTAAAGGGGCGGCGCGGGAGCGCGATCGGGCGCGCATGGCGCTTCGCTCCCCACTATGGAGACCAGCATGAATTTCATCAAAACTATCGTCGCTGCTGGCCTGGTGGCCGCATCGACGTCGGCCTTCGCTGCCGACATCACCGGCGCCGGCGCGACGTTCCCGTTCCCGATCTATTCGAAGTGGGCTGACGCCTACAAAAAGGAGACCGGCAACGGTCTGAACTATCAGTCGATAGGCTCCGGCGGCGGCATCAAGCAGATCCAGGCCAAGACCGTGACCTTCGGCGCCAGCGATGCGCCACTCAAGGCCGAGCAGCTCGAGAAGGACGGCCTCGTTCAGTGGCCGATGGTCATGGGCGCCATCGTCCCCGTGGTCAACATCGAGGGCGTGAAGGCCGGCGAGCTGACCTTCGACGGCGAGACCCTCGCCAACATCTACCTCGGCAAGATCACCAAGTGGGATGATGCTGCCATCAAGAAGCTCAATCCGAACGTGAAGCTGCCGTCGGACGCGATCACCGTGGTCCGCCGCTCGGACGGTTCGGGCACCACCTTCAACTTCACCAACTACCTCTCCAAGGCCAGCGCGGACTGGAAGAGCAAGGTCGGTGAGGGCACGGCCGTCGAATGGCCGGTCGGTGTCGGCGCCAAGGGCAACGAGGGCGTGTCGGGCAACATCAGCCAGACCAAGAACTCGATCGGTTATGTCGAGTACGCCTATGCCAAGCAGAACAAGCTGACCTACACCGGTCTCGTCAACAAGGCCGGCAAGCCGGTGCAGCCGACCGTCGAGGCCTTCCAGGCGGCCGCGTCCAACGCCGACTGGGGCAAGGCTCCGGGCTACTACGTCATCCTGACCGACCAGCCCGGCGACAAGTCCTGGCCGATCACCGCGGCGACCTTCATCCTGATGCACAAGGACGCCACCGACAAGGCGGCCTCGCAGGAAGCCATCAAGTTCTTCCGCTGGGCCTTCAAGAACGGCAGCAAGGCGGCCGAGGAGCTCGACTACATCCCGATGCCGGACAGCGTCGTCCAGCTGATCGAGAAGACCTGGGCTGCCGAGATCAAGAGCTGATCGCAGCGGCTCTCGTCTCCCGGACGCGGTACGGCATGAAATGACGCGCCGCTGAGCCGGGACCCAGAAGACTTTGGGTGCAATAACTTCGGCCCCGGATCAGCGTCGCACCGCTTCGCGCTGCGCCGCATCCGGGGCACGAGACCGACAATAAGCGTAGATAAATTGGTACAGGGGATCGGCGTGGCAGAGATGGCCGTTCAAAGCGATATCGTCGACGACGCCGGACCATATGATCGCGCCAAGGCCTTGAGCGCGTTCAAGCTCGGCGACATGACCTTCTATTGGATCACGCGGCTCAGCGCGATCTCGGTCCTCCTGATCCTCGGCGGCATCATCGTGTCGCTGATCGTCGGCGCCTTCCCGGCCATCAGGGAATACGGCCTCGCCTTCCTGTGGACCCAACGTTGGGCGCCCTCTGCCGATCCGCCGGTGCTCGGCGCGCTCGGGCCGATTTACGGCACGCTCGTCACCTCCTTCATCGCAATGCTGATCGCCATTCCCGTCGGCCTCGGCATCGCGATCTTCCTCACCGAGCTCTGCCCGCAATGGCTGCGCCGCCCGATCGGCATGGCGGTCGAGTTGCTCGCCGGCATTCCCTCGATCATCTACGGCATGTGGGGCTTCTTCGTGCTGGGTCCGTTCCTGGCCAACACCTTCCAGCCCTTCATGATCAAGCTGTTCGACGGCGTTCCGGTGCTGGGCGCGATCTTCGCCGGCCCGCCGTCCTATCTCAGCCTGTTCAACGCCTCGCTGATCCTCGCGATCATGGTGCTTCCCTTCATCACCTCGATCTCGGTCGACGTGTTCAAGACCGTGCCGCCGGTCCTGAAGGAAGCCGCCTATGGCGTCGGCTGCACCACCTGGGAAGTCGTGCGCAGCGTGGTGATCCCCTACACGCGCGTCGGCATCATCGGCGGCGTCATGCTGGCACTCGGACGTGCGCTGGGTGAGACCATGGCGGTGACCTTCATCATCGGCAACTCCTTCCGCATCTCGTCGTCGATCTTCGCCCCAGGCACGACCATCTCGGCGGCGATCGCCAGCGAGTTCGCCGAAAGCGACGGCCTGCATCAGTCCGGCCTGATCCTGCTCGGCCTGCTGCTGTTCGTGCTGACGTTCTTCGTGCTCGCCGGCGCGCGGCTGATGCTGCTGCGTCTCGAAAAGAAGGCGGGGAAGTAACATGAACCCGATCTACGCACGCCGCCGCCGCAAGGACATCGTCATCCGTGGTCTCTGCATCGCTGCCGCCGCCTTCGGCGTCACCTGGCTCGCGCTGATCCTGATCACCTTGCTTTACAACGGCCTCACCGGTCTGAACCTTCAGATCTTCGTCGCGGACACTCCGCCTCCGGGCTCGACCGAAGGCGGCCTGCGCAACGCCATCATCGGTTCGATCATCATGACCGTGATCGGCGTCGGCATCGGCGCGCCGCTTGGCCTGTTCGCCGGGACCTATCTCGCCGAATACGGTCGCAACGACAAGTTGACCTCGGTAATCCGCTTCATCAACGACATCCTCTTGTCGGCACCCTCCATCATCATCGGCCTGTTCATCTATGGTGCGGTGGTGGTGCCGATGCGCGGCTTCTCGGCGATCGCCGGCGCGCTGGCGCTGGCCGTCATCGTGATCCCGGTCGTGCTGCGCACCACCGAGGACATGCTGCTGCTGGTGCCGAACGCGCTACGCGAGGCGGCTTCTGCTCTTGGGCTGCCGCGTTCGCTGGTGATCAAGCGGATCGCCTACCGCGCGGCGCGCTCCGGTCTCATCACCGGCGTGCTGCTCGCCACCGCACGCGTCGCCGGCGAGACCGCGCCGCTGCTGTTCACCGCCTTGTCGAACCAGTTCTTCAGCCTCAGCCTGAACAAGACGATGGCGAACCTGCCGGTCACCATCAACAATTTCGTGCAGAGCCCCTATGCCTACTGGAAGCAGTTGGCCTGGAGCGGGGCGCTGCTGATCACCCTGACCGTGCTTGCCCTGAACATTGGCGCGCGCATTCTTGGCGCCGAGAGGACTGCAAAATGAGCGATCTGTCCGTTTCCGTAAGTTCCACCGGGCGTCAGGCGTCTCCGACGCTGCCCGAGGCTCCGGCCAAGGTGACGGTGCGCAATCTCAACTTCTATTATGGCGAGCACCACGCGCTGAAGAACATCAACCTGACGCTCGGCACCAATCGCGTCACGGCGTTCATCGGCCCATCCGGCTGCGGCAAGTCGACCCTGCTGCGCATCTTCAACCGGATGTACGATCTCTATCCGGGACAGCGCGCCACCGGTCAGCTCATGCTGGACCAGACCAACATCCTCGACTCCAAGCTCGACCTCAACCTGCTGCGCGCCCGGGTCGGCATGGTGTTCCAGAAGCCGACGCCGTTCCCGATGACGATCTACGAGAACATCGCCTTCGGCATCCGCCTCTATGAGAAGATCTCCAAATCGGAGATGGACGTCCGCGTCGAGAAGGCGCTGCGCGGCGGCGCGCTGTGGAACGAGGTCAAGGACAAGCTCAACGCCTCCGGCCTGTCGCTCTCCGGCGGCCAGCAGCAGCGTCTCTGCATCGCCCGCACCGTGGCGGTGCGTCCCGAGGTGATCCTGTTCGACGAGCCCTGCTCGGCGCTCGATCCGATCTCGACCGCTAAGGTCGAGGAGCTTATCCAGGAGCTCGCCGAGAACTACACGATCGCGATCGTCACCCACAACATGCAGCAGGCGGCGCGCGTCTCGGACAAGACCGCCTTCATGTATCTCGGCGAGCTGATCGAGTTCGACGAGACCAGCAAGATCTTCACGTCGCCCAGCGACCGGCGTACCCAAGACTACATCACCGGCCGCTTCGGCTGAGGAGACAGGAAATGGCTTCTGAACATACCGCAAAGGCCTTCGACACCGACCTGCAAGAGCTCACGCGGCTCGTTGCGGAGATGGGCGGCCTTGCCGAGCGCATGATCGTCGATTCCGTCGATGCGCTGATCCGCCGTGACGTCGCGCTCGGCCAGCGCGTGGTGGCAACCGACGCCGAGATCGACGCGCTCCAGAAGAAGATCGAGGAGCGCGCCGTGCTCACGATCGCGCGCCGCCAGCCGATGGCGGTCGACTTGCGCGAGATCGTTGGCGCCATGCGCGTCGCGACCGATCTGGAGCGGATCGGCGACCTTGCCAAGAACATGGGCAAGCGCGTCGCCGCGCTCGAGACCGATTTCCATCCGCTAAAGCTGTTCCGCGGCCTGGAACACATGACCGACCTCGTGCAGCAGCAGGTGAAGTCGGTGCTGGACGCCTATGCCGCGCATGACCTGCCGGCGGCGATGGTGGTGTGGAAAGGCGACGAGGAGGTCGACGCGATCTGCACCTCGCTGTTCCGCGAGCTCCTCACCTACATGATGGAGGATCCGCGCAACATCTCGTTCTGCATCCATTTGATGTTCTGCGCCAAGAACATCGAGCGGATCGGCGACCATGCGACCAACATCGCCGAGACCGTTTTTTACATGATCGAAGGTCAGGCCATCGCCGACAAGCGCCCGAAGGGCGACATGACGACCTTCGCCACGACCGTGCCGAACACTTAAGGAGCGACGACGCCATGGGCGCACGCATTCTGGTTGTTGAGGACGAGGAAGCGCTGACCGAGCTATTGCGCTACAACCTCGAAGGCGACGGCTACGATGTCGAGACGGTGATGCGCGGCGATGACGCCGACACCCGCCTCAAGGAGCATATCCCCGACCTGATCGTGCTCGACTGGATGCTGCCGGGCCTGTCCGGCATTGAGCTGTGCCGCAGGCTTCGCGCCAGGCCCGAGACCAAGCAGCTGCCGATCATCATGCTCACGGCACGCGGCGAGGAGAGCGAGCGGGTGCGGGGGCTTGCGACCGGCGCCGACGACTACATCGTCAAGCCGTTCTCGGTACCTGAGTTGCTCGCGCGCGTGAAAGGCCTGCTCCGGCGTGCAAGCCCCGAGCGGCTTGCGACCATACTCGCCTACGGCGACATCGAGCTCGACCGCGAGAAGCGTCGCGTCGCGCGCTCCGGACGGCCGATCGACCTCGGCCCGACCGAATATCGCCTCTTGGAGTTCTTCCTGGAGCATCCCGGCCGGGTGTTCTCGCGTGAACAGCTGCTCGACAGCGTCTGGGGCCGTGACATCTATATCGACGAGCGCACCGTCGACGTCCACATCGGCCGTCTGCGCAAGCTGCTCAATCTCGGCCGCGAGCAGGACCCGATCCGCACCGTCCGTGGCGCCGGCTACGCGCTGGACGATCGTTTCGCGAAGGCGGAGCAGACTTAAGGTTTGCAGGTGGCAGCGGTGATCCAGCGGGCTGCCGCCACATTCTCCGATGTCGTCCCTGCGAAAGCAGGGACCCATAACCACGGGGAGTGGTTTGGCGAAGACTCGGAGTGATCTTCCCGCGCAATAACTGCGCCCTGGATTATGGGTCCCTGCTTTCGCAGGGACGACATCCAATTTGTTGAACCATCGTTGCGCGTCGGCCAGCCCCGCGCGCTGATGACCTCAGCGCGTGCCGGGCTTGGCCGGTGCGCGTCGGCGGTCCGCCGCCGGCTGGTAGGCGACGCGCGAATGCTGCGCGCAGTAGGGCAGGCCCGAGAGCG
Source organism: Bradyrhizobium sp. UFLA05-108 (assembly GCF_059803455.1). Classification (NCBI taxonomy): domain Bacteria; kingdom Pseudomonadati; phylum Pseudomonadota; class Alphaproteobacteria; order Hyphomicrobiales; family Nitrobacteraceae; genus Bradyrhizobium; species Bradyrhizobium sp. UFLA05-108. The sequence continues at coordinate 275,668 of NZ_JBANAZ010000001.1, forward strand.
ACTTGCCGCCACAGAAGAAGAAATCCGGGCTCGAGGGATCGCCGACAGGCCAGTGGCAGGTCGCCTCGTTGAGCTCGAGCAGCGACAGGCGCTGGCTCATCGGAACGACGTTGTCGTAGGTGATCGGATCGGGCTCGACCTCGACCTCGAAGGCCTGGGCGAGGGCGGTGTTGCCGCGCGAGATCGGGCGGCTCACCCGCATCATGTGCTGTGCGGGGCGCGCCTTGCGGGGCCGGGGAGCCGCCGAGGACGGGCTCTTGGCGCGACCGGACAGGCCCAGCCGGTGCACCTTGCCGATTACGGCGTTGCGCGTCACATTCCCGAGCTCGGCAGCGATCTGGCTGGCCGAAAGCCCGGCTTCCCAGAGCTTTTTCAATTGCTCGACGCGATCGTCGGACCAGGTCAAAACCGTCATTGCACCCTTCCCTTCGCCGCGCGCCTGCCAATCCTTGGGGCCGCGTGGCGATGTCTAAGCCTCGAAAAACCCGTGCCCCCAGAATCCCTTAAGGCTCGCCGGGCGCGAAAAACGCACCTGAACGTTACGCCGGTACATGAGGACTAAGAGGATCAGAACTGCTGCACGAGATGTCGTATCTGACACGGTAAACGCTACAATATGGCGTGACTCCCGCGCAAGAGTCTGCGGCTCCGCGTCCACATGTTCCGTCGCTAAAAGAACTCAAAATCGCCACCGCAAGACTACGGGTCAGGCGCCTTGCAGGGCCTTCTGGCGGCATTGACAGCGGTTTTTCCAAGCATAAAATGGTGACACGTGCCGCCCTTAAAAGGCGGCACGTTTCGTTTTCCGGGCAGGTCAATGATGCGCTGCGCAAGGCAGCCTCAGCCGGCCCCAACATCCAAGTGACCGCCATGACCAAGAGCGCCGCGACGCATCTGCTTCCCGTTTTCGCCAGGGCCGAGCTCGGCTTCGAGCGCGGCGAAGGCTGCTGGCTGGTCGCAACCAATGGAGAGCGCTATCTCGATTTCACGTCGGGCGTCGCCGTGAATGCGCTCGGTCACGCGCATCCGCATCTGGTCGGGGCTCTGCAGGAGCAGGCGACAAAGCTCTGGCACATGTCGAACCTGTTCCAGAGCCCGGACGGTGAGAAGCTCGCGGTCAGGCTCTGCAACGAGAGCTTTGCGGACTTCGTGTTCTTCTGCAATTCCGGCGCCGAGGCGATGGAATGCGTGATCAAGGTGGTGCGCCGCTATCATGCCACCAAGGGCCATCCCGAGCGCTACCGCATGATCACTTTCGAGGGCGCTTTCCATGGCCGCACGCTGGCAACGCTCGCCGCTACGGGGTCTGCAAAATATCTCGAAGGCTTCGGTCCGCCGATGGACGGCTTCGACCAAGTGCCGCATGATGACCTGGAAGCCGTCAAGAAGGCGATCGGCCCACAGACCGCAGGCATCCTGATCGAGCCGATCCAGGGCGAGGGCGGCGTGCGCTCGGCGTCTCCCGCCTTCTATCGCGCGCTGCGCCAGCTCTGCGACGAGCATGGCCTGCTGCTCGCCTTCGACGAGGTGCAGACCGGCATGGGCCGCACCGGCGAACTCTTTGCACATCGCCGCCTCGGCGTGACCCCTGACGTGATGTCGCTGGCGAAAGCGCTTGGCGGCGGCTTTCCGATCGGCGCGTGCCTTGCGACCGCCGAGGCGGCCTCCGGCATGACGCCCGGCTCGCACGGCTCGACCTTCGGAGGCAATCCGCTCGCCGTGTCCGCGGCGAACGCCGTGCTCGACGTGATGCTCAAGCCCGGCTTCTTCGATCACGTGCAGAAGATGTCGCTGCTGCTCAAGCAGAAGCTCGCCTCCGTGATCGACCGCCATCCTGATGTCGTCAGCGAGGTGCGCGGCGAGGGGCTGTTGATTGGCGTCAAGGCCGTGGTGCCCTCGGGCGATCTCGTCACGGCGCTGCGCAACGAAAAGCTGCTCACCGTCGGCGCGGGCGACAATGTGGTGCGCTTCCTGCCGCCCTTGATCGTCACCGAGGCGGAGATCGAGGAGGGCGTCGCGCGGCTCGAGCGTGCCTGCACCGCGATCGAATCCACTCTCAAGACGCCGGCGGCAAGCTGATGAGCAAGACGCCCAAGCACTTCCTGGACATCAACGAGCTGCCGCTGTCCGAGCTCAAGAGCATGCTCGCCGCCTCCTCCGCCATGAAGGCGAAGCAGAAGGCGCATCAGCCGGTCAAGCCGCTCGAGGGCAAGACGCTGGCGATGATCTTCGAGCGTCCGTCGACGCGGACGCGGGTGTCGTTCGATGTCGCCATGCGCCAGCTCGGCGGCGAGCCCATCATGCTCACCGGTGCCGAGATGCAGCTCGGCCGCGGCGAGACCATCGCCGACACCGCGCGCGTACTGTCGCGCTATGTCGATGCCATCATGATCCGCATCCTCAATCACGATGCACTGCTCGAGCTCGCAGCGCACGCGACTGTGCCTGTCATCAACGGGCTGACGCGGCGCTCGCATCCGTGCCAGGTGATGGCCGACCTCATGACCTATGAGGAGCATCGCGGGCCGATCGAGGGCAAGACGGTGGCCTGGACCGGCGATGACAACAACGTGCTCGCCTCCTGGGCGCATGCCGCCGAGCGCTTCAAGTTCAACCTCAATGTCGCCACCCCGCCGGAGCTCGCGCCGAAGAAGGCGATGCGCGACTGGGTCAAGGCGACGGGCGCCCCGATCATGCTGGGCACCGATCCGGAAGCCGCTGTCCGCGGCGCCGATTGTGTCGTCACCGATACCTGGGTCTCGATGGGCGACAAGGAAGGCGAGCACCGTCACAACGTGCTCAAGCCCTACCAGGTCAACGCCAAGCTGATGTCGCTGGCCAAGCCCGATGCGCTGTTCATGCATTGCCTGCCCGCCCATCGCGGCGAAGAGGTCACCGACGAGGTGATCGATGGCCCGCAGTCCGTCGTGTTCGACGAGGCCGAAAACCGCCTGCACGCGCAGAAGGGTATCTTGGCCTGGTGCTTTGACGCGGTGAAGTGATTGGTCGTCGTCCGGCGGACGATAGTGAGAAATCCGTGACGACGGCAGTATGGAGTTGCTTTCGCCTCATGTTCGGTCGTCGTCCCGGACAAGCGCAGCGAAGCGGAGCGCGGATCCGGGACCCATAGCCACAGGGCGCGGTTTGGTGACGATTCGGAGTTGTCATCTCGCGCCACAACACAATCATGTGGTTATGGGTCGCGGGCTCGCGCCATGCGCGCCCCGGGACGACATCGAATTTGCGGAATCGTAGTGCCGCAAGACTGCACCCGGAACAGGTTGCCTCGCCGCCCCCTTTCATTTCACCTCCTCCGACCCCAGATAGAGCGCCATGGTCTCTCAATCCCCTGACATCAAAGCCGGGCCCGAAAGCCCGGTTCGCGCGCCGTCTTCCGTTCCCGTCGACGATGCGGTGCTGCCCTTCGAGGTCGATGCGCTCGACGTGCGCGGGCGCTTGACCCGGCTCGGGCCCGCGCTCGACGAGATCCTCACCAAGCACGACTATCCCCCGCCGGTCGGCAAGCTGCTCGGCGAGGCCATCGTGCTGACGACGCTGCTCGGCTCGGCGCTGAAATTCGAAGGCCGCTTCATCCTTCAGGCGCAGACTGACGGTCCGGTGTCGTTCCTGGTGGTCGACTTCAAGGCGCCCGACCGCCTGCGCGCCTATGCCCGCTACGACGTCTCGCGGCTTGGCGAGGCCAAGGACTCCGGCTCGCTGCTCGGCCGCGGCCATCTCGCCATGACCATCGATCAGGGTGCGGATATGAGCCGTTACCAAGGCCTCGTCGCACTCGATGGCGGCAGCCTGGAAGATGCCGCGCACGAGTACTTCCTGCGCTCCGAGCAGATCCCGACCCAGGTGCGCCTCGCCGTCGGCGAGGAATGGCGCTCGAGCGACGGCGGCAAGCATCGCTGGCGCGCCGGTGGCCTCTTGATGCAGTTCCTGCCGAAGGCGCCGGAGCGTGCGCGACAGGCCGACCTGCATCCCGGCGACGCGCCCGAGGGCACCACGCCGCATACCGTCGCCGAGGACGATGCCTGGGTCGAAGCGCGCTCGCTGATCGGCACGGTCGAGGACGTCGAGTTGATCGATCCCGATCTCTCCGGCGAGCGCCTGCTCTACCGCCTGTTTCACGAGCGCGGCGTGCGCGTGTTCAATCCGCAGAATTTGAAAGCGGAATGCTCCTGCTCGCGCGATGCGGTGGCGGCGATGCTGAAGAGCTTTTCGCCGGATGACCGTGCCGCGATGGTCAAGGACGACAAGGTCGTCGTGACCTGCGAGTTCTGCAGCTCGGTGTATCAATTTACGCCGCACGAGGCGGGCGTGGAAAACGCCTAGTCTAACATTCGGAAATCGTAGGGTGGGCAAAGCGAAGCGTGTCCACCAACTTCTGTCACATAATTGAAGAGCTGGTGGGCACGGCGCTTCGCGCCTTTGCCCACCCTACAGCAGCCCGCCGCCTCTCAATTCAACACCCGCTTGCCGCCGTCCGGGCTATCGAGCGAAAAGGTCGGCACGTCGATCTCAAAACGCTCGCCGCTTTCGTTGACCATCTGGTAGCGGCCGGTCATGAAGCCCGAGGCGGTCGAGAGCGGGACGCCCGAGGTGTATTCGTAGCGCTCGCCGGGCGCGAGGATCGGCTGCTCGCCGATCACACCTTCGCCCTTGACCTCCTGCTGCCGCCCCGTCGCGTCGGTGATGATCCAGTGCCGCGTCTTGAGTTGCACGGTCTCGTCGCCGGAATTGGTGATCACGATGGTGTAGGACCAGAAGTAGCGCGAGCGCTCGGCCGACGACTGCTCCGGGACAAAGTTCGGCTCGACGGTCACTTCGATCTGGCGGGTCACGGCACGGTACATGGTTGCCATCATAACGAAAACCTTGCCGGGAACCAATCGTGGCCCGCGGCGTCAGCGACATCGTGCCGCCCGAATTGGCACTGTAGTTACACCCCAATGTGATCCGATCGCTTTGCGAGCAGGCCATCGGCCCGGTACACTCCTCAAACGCTGCGATTTGCGCAAGGGTTTTGGCCCGATGACCATTGCCGACCAAGTGACGGGATCGCGGATCGCGGGAACCGCGGATGCCAAGGAGGCGAAGCCGCGCGCGGCGGCGCCGGCCATCACGCTCCCCGTCATCGGCGAGCGCGAGCTTCGCCTCGACCTCTTCCGCGGGCTGGCGTTGTGGCTGATCTTCATCGACCATTTGCCGCCAAACCTGCTGACCTGGTTCACCATCCGCAACTACGGCTTCAGCGACGCCACCGAGATCTTCATCTTCATCTCCGGCTACACCGCGGCCTTCGTCTACGGCCGTGCGATGTTGGAAAACGGCTTCGTCATCGCCACCGCGCGGATCCTGCGCCGGGTCTGGCAGATCTACGTCGCCCACGTCTTCCTGTTCACGATCTTCCTCGCGGAAATCTCCTACGTCGCCACCAGCTTCGAGAATCCGCTCTACACGGAAGAGATGGGCATCATGGATTTCCTCAAGCAGCCTGACGTCACCATCGTGCAGGCGCTGCTGCTGCGCTTCCGGCCCGTCAACATGGACGTGCTGCCGCTCTATATCGTGTTGATGCTGGCGCTGCCGCTCATCCTCTGGCTGATGAAATGGAAGCCGGATCTCACGCTCGGCCTGTCGGTCGTGCTCTACGTGGTGACCTGGGAGTTTGACCTCTATTTTTCGGCTTATCCGAATGGTTTCTGGGCCTTCAACCCGCTCGCCTGGCAATTGCTGTTCGTGTTCGGTGCCTGGTGTGCGCTCGGAGGTGCACGGCGCATGACGCGGATCCTGGCATCACCCGTGACGATGTGGATCTCGATCGCCTATCTGGCCGCTGCGTTCTACGTGACGCTGACCTGGTACGTGCCGCAGCTCTCCCACTTCATGCCGAAGCGGATCGAGCAGTGGATGTATCCGATCGACAAGACCGATCTGGACGTGCTGCGCTTCACGCATTTCCTGGCACTGGCCGCGCTCACAGTGCGCTTCCTGCCGCGGGACTGGCCGGGCCTGAAATCACCCCTCTTGAGACCGCTGATCCTCTGCGGCCAGCACTCGCTGGAGATATTCTGTCTCGGCGTGTTCCTGGCCTTTGCCGGTCATTTCATCCTGGCCGAGGTGTCGGGCGGCCCGGGCATGCATGCGCTGATTAGTCTCTGCGGAATCCTGATCATGTGGGCCATGGCCTGGGTGATTTCATGGTACAAGCAGGTCGCTGACAAGAGCGGTTCGAAAACCAAAAACGCCGTCGGCAACGCCGATCTGGCGGGAGGGGGCTGATGAAGGCGAAGGTTCTCCTGAGCCTGATCCTGCTATGCGGTGCACTCGCCGCGCCTTCCGCGCGCGCCGAGGATAATGCTGCGCCTGCCGCTCCCGCAGGACCGTCGGCGTGCGAGGTGCCGTCGTATCTGCTCGCCACCGAAAGCCAGCTCCCGAAGGTCGCCGAGGCCGTGAAGAGCGAAAAACCGCTCGAAATCCTGGTCATCGGCAGCCGGTCGACCACCATCCCGTCATCCGAAGAGAGCTCCTATCCGGCCCGGCTTCAGGCGATCTTGAAGGAGAAGCTGCCTTCGGAACCGGTGCACGTCTCCGTAGAACTACAGAGCAAGAAGACCGCAGAAGAGACCGCATCCGGCTTCGTTAAGCTTATGGAAGCGAAAAAGCCTACTTTGGTCATCTGGCAGACCGGGACCGTGGATGCTATCCGATCCATCGATCCCGATGAGTTCCGCGGTGCCGTCACGGATGGCGTTACTGCGCTGCAAAATGCGGGGGCCGACGTTATATTGATGAATTTGCAGTACAGCCCGCGGACCGAAACCATGATCTCGGTGCCGCCCTATCTCGATAATATGCGCGTGGTGGCGCAGGAGCATGATATCCCGCTGTTCGACCGTTTCGCGATCATGCGTCAATGGAATGATCAAGGTCAGTTTGACCTGTTCAATCCCTCGCGCGGACCGGAGTTGGCGAAACAGGTCCATGATTGCCTTGGCCGGGCGCTGGCGCAATTCGTCGTCGACGCCGCGCATCTCGGTCCGGCCCAGCAGCAAAATTGAGGTTTAGCGTAAATGAGTTCTTTCCGCCCTTTTGGCCTGACGGCATGGCTGGCTGCGCCCATTGTGGCCGCGCTGCTGATGCCTGTGTCGCTCTCACCCGTCCGCGCGCAGGCCGTGGCTGTCGCGCCGACGGCCCCGCAGGCCGCTAGTCCGGCGCCCGCGCCGCAGGCCACGACCGCCGCGACCAGCCAGCAAGAATCTTCCGAGCAGCGCGGTCTTACCGCGCGGGCCATCGACAAGGTCAAGCAGGTCGCCAAATCCGCCGGCGACATCTTTAGCCGCGTGCCGTGCCTGCCGCCTAGGGGCAGCGCGAACAAGGGCGGCGCAAAATCGATGGGCTCGCTGCCGCACGTCGCGAACAAGCTGGTCGCGGGCAAGCCAGTCGTCATCGTCGCGTTCGGATCGTCATCGACGGCAGGCTTCGGTGCAAGCTCGCCTGATTTCAACTATCCGAACCGCCTCGCCGGGCAGCTTCGCCGGCAATATCCGACCGCCGACATCGCCGTCATCAACGCCGGCGTCGGCGGCGAGGACGCGCCCGAGATGATGAAGCGCCTCCAGAAGGAGGTGATCGACGTGCATCCGGATCTCGTGATCTGGCAGGTCGGCACCAATGCAGTGCTGCGCAACCTCGATCCGGGCGACACCGCAAAGCTCGTCGAGGACGGCATCACGCGCATCCAGGCGGCCGGCGATTCAGACATCGTGCTGGTCGATCCGCAATATTCGCCGCGCGTCACCGAGCGTCCCGAGAGCGCCGGCAAGATGGTGAAGCTGCTCGGCCGCGTCGCGGAGCTCCGCCACGTCGGCATCTTCCCGCGCTTCGAGGTGATGCGCGACTGGCACGAGAAGCAGGCCATTCCGGTCGAGAGTTTTGTGATCTCCGACGGCCTGCACATGAATGATTGGGGCTACGCCTGCTTCGCGCAGCTCCTCGGCGACGACATCATCCGCTCCGTCGGCCAGATCAAGTTAGGGGTCAACGTGCCTGCGGACGTGCGGACCTATCGGCCGATGTAGCTCGGCTGCTGTAGCGATTGTAGGGTGGGTTAGCGAAGCGTAACCCACCACTTCTCTCGACGAGTGGAGAGCAAAGAGGTGGGTTACGCCTTCGGCTAACCCACCCTACTTTTCCGAAAGCGTGGCTACCTTACGCCTTCTCCAGCGCCGCGGTGAGATCCTCGATCAGATCGTCGGCATGCTCGAGCCCCGCCGAGAAGCGGATAAAGCCTTCGCTGATGCCGAGCGCAGCGCGGTCTTCCGGCTTCAGGCGCTGATGGGTCGTGGTCGCCGGATGCGTCACCAGGCTCTTGGCGTCGCCGAGATTGTTGGAAATCTTGGCGAGCTTCAGCGCATTGAGCACGCGGAATGCGGCCTGCTTGCCGCCCTTGACCTCGAACCCGACCAGCGTCGAGCCGCCGCGCATCTGCTTCTTCACGAGAGCTGCCTGCGGATGATCGGCGCGGCCGGGATAGACCAGACGCGAAATTTTTGGATGGCTGGCGAGCACCTCGGCAACGCGGGCCGCGGTGTCGGTCTGTGCGCGCACGCGCACGCCGAGCGTCTCCAGCCCCTTGAGCAGGACCCAGGCGTTGAACGGCGAGATCGACGGCCCGGTCTGGCGCATGAAGTTGTGGATGTGCTCGGCGGTGAACGCTTCGGACGACAGGATGACGCCCCCCAGACACCGGCCCTGGCCATCGATGTGCTTGGTCGCGGAATAGACCACGACATCGGCACCGAGCGCGAGCGGGCTCTGCCAGATCGGCGTCGCGAACACGTTGTCGACCACGAGCCGCGCGCCGCCTTTGTGTGCGATTTCTGCGATGGCGGGAATGTCGAGCACGTCGAGCGTCGGATTGGTCGGGCTTTCCAGGAAGAAGGTCTTGGTGTTCGGCTTGACCGCGCGCTGCCACTGGTCGAGATCGAGACCGTCGACCAGCGTGGTCTCGATGCCGTAGCGCGGCAGCAGATCCTGCACCACGTAGAGGCACGAGCCGAACAGCGCCCTCGATGCCACAACGTGATCGCCAGCCTTCAAGGGCGCCAGGATTGCGGTCGTCACCGCGGCCATGCCGGTTGCCGCCGAGCGGGCGGCTTCGGCGCCCTCGAGCTCGATCATGCGCTGCTCGAACATCGCGATCGTCGGGTTGGAATAGCGCGAATAGATGAAGCCGGGATCCTCGCCCTTGAACCGCGCCTCGCATTCCTCGGCGCTCGCGTAGACGTAGCCCTGGGTGAGGAACAGCGCTTCGGACGTCTCGCCATATTGCGAGCGCAGGGTGCCGGAATGAACCAGCCGGGTTTCGGGACGGTAGTTGGCGGGCGACTTCGACATAGGTACCTCCGACATGACCATCGATGCGAAAATGGTCACAAAAAAACCGGCCTGGATATCTCCACTGGCCGGGATCACAGAGGTCCCCGGCCTGTTTAGCGATTTATTTAACGTGGCTGCAAGCCGGCCGGCTCAAATCACCACGGGATAAGTCATGCTCATATTCCGCCATGGCCTTTTCGTCAAGGCATCCATCGGATAGCGGTAAAAGGTTCGTTTTTCCGCATTTTTGGATGCGTTTGACCCGAGATGAGGACCACCGGTTGACGTTCACGGTCGCCGCCGACGCCAATGGTATCCTGCCCGACCGCATGATCGCGGCGATGGCGGATGATGGGCTTATCCTGCCCGCCTACGACTTCGTCGAAAGCCAGATTCAGCCGGCAAGCCTCGATTTGCGACTCGGTGATATTGCTTACCGCGTCCGCGCGAGCTTCCTGCCCGGGCCCGGCGCCACCGTCGCCGAGCGCATCGACGAGCTGAAGCTGCACGAGTTCAGCCTCACCGACGGCGCGGTGCTGGAGACCAACTGCGTCTACATCGTGCCGCTGCTCGAGAGTCTCGCGCTGCCGCCGGAGATCGTCGCGGCCGCCAATCCGAAGAGCTCGACCGGTCGGCTCGACGTCTTCACCCGCGTGATCGCCGATGGCACCCGCCGTTTCGACATGATCGGTGCGGGCTATCACGGCCCACTCTATGCCGAGATCAGCCCTAAAACGTTTCCGGTGCTGGTGAGCGAGGGCTCGCGGCTGTCGCAGGTGCGCTTCCGCACCGGCGATGCCATCCTCAGCATTGACGAGCTCGAGGCGCTGCATGCGACAGAGCGTCTCGTCGACATCGACGATGCCGATCTCACCGGCGGCGTCGCCGTCTCCGTCGATCTCTCCGGCGAAAAGGGCGGCGGCTTCGTCGGCTATCGCGCCAAGCGCCACACCGGCGTGGTCGATGTCGATCGCCGCGCCGGCTACGCGATCGAGGATTTCTGGGAGCCGATCTCGGCGCGTCCCGACGGCAGCCTCATTCTCGATCCCGGCGAGTTCTACATCCTAGCGTCCAAGGAAGCGGTGCAGGTGCCGCCGGACTACGCCGCGGAGATGGTGCCGTTCGATCCCCTGGTCGGTGAATTCCGCGTGCACTATGCCGGTTTCTTCGACCCCGGCTTCGGCTATGCGGGCGCCGGCGGGCAGGGGGCGCGCGCGGTGCTCGAGGTGCGCTCGCGCGAAGTGCCCTTCATCCTCGAGCACGGCCAGATCGTCGGCCGCCTCGTCTACGAGAAGATGCTGGCGCGGCCCGATGCCATGTACGGCCAGCGCATCGGCTCGAACTACCAGGCGCAGGGATTGAAGCTGAGCAAGCACTTTCGGGTGTAGCTGCTAGCCCACCCACCCGCCGCCGTCATGCCCCGGCTTGATGACCGGGGCATCCAGTACGCTGCGGCCTATCGACTCTATAATAGCTGCCTCTGGAATACTGGATCGCCCGAACAAGTCGGGCGATGACACCGAATGTGTGCCAGGATGTGAACCTAAATCCGAGCTGTAAGCGAGGTGGCGACATGACAGATCAATCCGACCTCGACACAAGAATTCTGGAAGACGCCGCGGATGCGCTGATCTATTCGGATCGCTCGGGCACGATCGTCCGATGGAATCGTGCATCGAGCGCGCTGTTCGGGTTCTCCGCGCAAGAAGCGCTCGGCCAGAACCTCGACCTGATCGTTCCCGAACATTTGCGCGCCGCGCACTGGAAGGGCTTTGAGACTGCGACGTCGAGCGGCATGATGAAGCTTGCCGGCCGTCCTACGCTGACCCGCGCACTGCACAAGAGCGGACGCAAGCTCTACATCGAGATGACGTTTGCGCTTGTCAGAGATGCCGGCGGTGCCGTGCACGGAGCGGTGGCGATGGCGCGCGACGTGACCGAAAGGGTCGAGCGCGAGCGCGCGGCCAAGGCTGCGCCGCCTCCGCAGGCTTCGTGATGCGGAATTGGCGAGGGAGCGTGCAGGGCGCCCTGCATGAGCGTCAGGTTGCCCGCCACGGATTGCAGTGACACACTCGATCAAAACGACGATCGGGAGCGAACATGGCCGCCGCTTTGGACTCCGCGCAGGAAGCCCAGTGGAAACGCTGGCGTGCCATCGCCGATCTCTACCATGCCTATTTCACCGGCCTCATCCTCACCGTGGTGACGCGGCGCGGCACTGCGGATGCCGCGGAATTCGTCTTCCGCGTGTTTCGCCGCCAGCAGCAGGAGCGTTTCCTGCCCGGGCTCGACAAGCTCGGGCTGCGCCATCTGCCGCCGGCGGTCGCGGCCGCGCAATACCACTATCTCTCCAACTGGATCGGCGGCGTGCGTGTCGAATACATGTATGAGAGCGATCGCAAGGCCTGGATCCGCTATCCGCCGCCGCGCTGGATCTGGAAGGGCCCCGCGATATGCGGCATTCCCGGCGAAGTGTCGCGCGCGATGCTGCGCGGCTGGCACGCCAACAATGGCGTCGTGCTCGGTGACCTCAGGCTCGGTTTCGTCTGCACCAAGCAGAGCGTCGATGGTCAGGACGGGCTCGAAGGTTACTACTACGAACATGATCACCCGCTCGAACTCGACCAGCGCCTGGTATTCGCGCGTCATCTCGAAGCACCGCTGTTCGATGCGAACAACGCGCCGGCGCTGCCGGTTGCGAGTTGGCCAAAGCCGCGACTGGAAAAGGCCTATCGCAACTACGCGATGGAATATGTCCGCACGGCCGCGCCCGTGATGGTGCAGTTGTTCGATCCTGGGGATGCCGGATATCTGCTGCATCTGACGGGCAAGCTGATCGGCATGCAGAGTTTCGACGAGGTCGCGGCGGCGCTGGGGATGAGCCGCGGCGGCGCGAAAGAGTTTGCATCTTTCCTCAACGCGCTGCTCGCCGCGCAGGACGATGCGGCCGATCTTGCGGGATCCGAAGGCGGCTTCGAGATCCGTCAGCAGAGCTGGAAGCTGATGGATGATGTTGCTGATTATCATCCGGTGATCGCGAAGGTGCTGGAAGGCCTGTTCGAAGGGCTTGCGGCCGGGTGCGGGCGTCATATCGGTGTCAGTTTGAAAGCTGGTGCAGGCGGCAGGTCTCCACTGGTGTGGAGCATCGGCTAAGCAACCCTCGATCCCTGCACTCCATCCCCGCTTGCGGGATGGTGAAGCGCCTTCCACGCGCCGAAATGCGCTGCCGCAGGGGGGCCGTGCGCCGGACGCAGGCGGAATCAGCTCGTGGCATGCTAACACGGGTCATTCATTTCGTTCGTGCAGGGGTTGAATCCGGTCAATTGACGGTGAACGTGATCGCGCTCACAGACGCCGCGGCCAAATCGCCGTAGCAGTTGAAAAGGTTTTTCGGAGAGGAAATGTCCGACGTCGGCGTCGCCGAGCTTCCCGTCGATGAGGAGGAGCGTCCCGAGCCGCCGCCATCGCGGCCGGCGAGGCTTGCCGCGCCACGCAGCGCGCTGGTTGATGGGCCGATCCTGCGCACGCTGCTCAGCCTGGCCTGGCCGAACGTGATCGGACTATCAGCGGGCACCTGCGTGGTGATCGCGGAGACCTCCTATATCGGCCGCCTCGGCGTCGAATCGCTCGCCGCGATGGCGCTGGTGTTTCCCTGCGTGATCCTGATGATGACGATGTCCGGCGGCGCTATGGGCGGTGCCGTGGCTTCCGCGATCGCGCGTGCGCTCGGTGCGGGCGACCGCGAGCGCGCCGGTACGCTTGCCGCGCACGCGCTCCTGATCGGCATCGCCTTCGGTCTCGTCTTCATGCTGGGCATGCTGATCTTCGGGCCGCATCTGCTCGAGCTGCTTGGCGGCCGCGGCAACGTGCTGGCGCAGGCGATCGCCTACATGCAGGTGTTCTTCGGCGGCGCGGTGCTGGCCTGGCTGCTCAATACTCTGGCCGGCGTGCTGCGCGGCACCGGCAACATGAAGCTGCCTTCGCTGCTGATGCTCAATTCTGCGGTGTGCCAGATCATCCTGGGCGGCACGCTGGGTCTCGGGCTCGGACCGATCCCGCAATTCGGCATGCGCGGCGTCGCCGCCGGCGCGCTGATCGCCTATTCGATCAACATTAGCGTAATGAGCTGGTACCTGTTTTCCGGCCGCGCGCGTGTCGTGCCCAAGCTGATTGGCCTCCGGATCCAGTGGGCGATGTTCTTCGACATCCTGAAGGTGGGCGCCATCGCCTGTTTCTCGCCGCTGCAATCGGTGCTGACGATCTCGATCCTCACCCACATGCTGGCCAAGTTCGGCACCGCAATCCTCGCCGGCTACGGCGTCGGTGCGCGGCTCGAATTTCTGCTGATTTCGATCGCGTTCGCCTTCGGCATCGCCTCGGTGCCGATGGTCGGCATGGCGATCGGCGCCGGCAAGATCGCGCGCGCACGCCGCATTGCCTGGACGGCCGGTGTGGCCGCATTCCTCGCGGTGGGCACGCCCGCGAGCCTGGTTGCGATCTTCCCCGATCTCTGGGTCAATATCTTCACCGACAGCGCGACCGTGCGCGCGATGAGCCATCAATATCTCTCTACCGTCGCACCGTTCTACGCCTTCATGGGCCTCGCCACGGCGATGTATTTCTCATCGCAGGGCGCGGCCAAGGTGCTGGGACCGGTGTTGGCGCAGACCGCACGGCTCGTCTTCATCGCAACCTGCGGCTGGTGGCTGTCGACGCATGAAGCGACCGCGCAAAGCTTCTTCTGGCTCGCGGCAAGCTCGATGGTCCTACTTGGAACGCTCTCCTGTTCCAGCGTGGTGCTGACGCGCTGGGGAACGCGCGCCACCAAGCCGGATATCCGGCCAGCTCTGTCCGGCGTTGCGGATTAAAGCATGATCCGGAAAAGTGTGGAGCGGTTTTCTCTCGCGACAAACGCGGAACGCGCTTGCGCGGAGATCATGCTCAAACATCAACCTAAAGCGCGATGACGATTCATCCTAATCTCATCGCGCTTTAGTCTTACTGTGTCATAAAATCATCCGCACGGTACGTCTTTGGATGAGAGCAGTACAGCACGGACATCGTCGCAGGCGACTG
>NZ_JBANAZ010000200.1:0-1166 GCF_059803455.1 Bradyrhizobium sp. UFLA05-108
CTGCACGATCACATCGCGCCACTGGGCGTGCAGTTCATCGGCTTCTGGCCAACGGAGGGCTTCGAGTTCACCAGCCCCAAACCGCTGAGCGCCGACGGCAAACACTTCGTCGGCCTGGCGCTCGATGAGGTCAACCAATACGATCTGAGCGAAGAGCGCCTGCAGCAATGGTGCGAACAGATCCTGCTGGAGATGGAGCCGCTGCTGTAGCCGCTATCGGGCGCTGAACGCGCCCGATTCCCCTCGCTTATTTCCACAGCCGGAAGCGTGGTTCGTCTTCCCCGGCCGGCGTTTCCTTGGTCAAACGCGCCGGATCGGCCACCTGATACCAGTCCAGTTTGCGCGTCAACAGCATAATGCCCGCCAGAATGGCGAACAGCAGCCCGGCTCCCAGCACCAACGCATTGTCCTCCGACTGCAACAGCAAATAGAGCACGCCGTACAACAACAATAGGCTCGCGGCGAACAGCGCACCGCGCAGCTTGCCGCGCAGTACGGCGCTCAGATAGAAACCGATCAGCCCGCTGCAGGCGATGCTGGCCGCCAGATAAGCGAGAGCGAATCCCAGGTGTTCGGAGAAGGCCAGCAGAATCAGGTAGAACAACACCAGCGCCGCACCGACCAGCAGGTACTGAATCGGGTGCACCCGCAGCCCGGTTAGGGTTTCGAACAGGAAAAACGCCATAAACGTCAGCCCGATAAACAGCAGCGCGTATTTGACCGCGCGCTCGGTCAGCTGGTAGTGATCGACCGGTTCGACCAAGCTGGCGCTGAAGGCCGGCAGCTTGTCCTCGTCGATAATGCCATCGTCGTAATGGAACGCACTGTTGATGTTGTTGGCGAACCAGGTGCTGCGCCAGCGAGCGCTAAACCCTTGCTCCGTCACCTTGCGTTCGTCCGGCAGGAAGTTGCCGAGGAAATTCGGGTGCGGCCAGTTGCTTTGCAGCTGCAGCTCGCTGCTGCGCCCCAGCGGCACCAGCGACAGGCTACTGGTGCCCGCCAACGTCAGGGTAAAGTCAGCGTTCAGCCCCTCTTTTTGTTGCAGCGCCGTCAACGTCAGCGGTGCGTGGATCCCCTGGCGCAAAAAAAAAATTAGAACCGTTATGGTGTGGAGTATTGTAGAGAGTTGCATGGAGAGGAGGAGGATCAAGTTGAATGTAGTAGAC
>NZ_JBANAZ010000201.1:0-1209 GCF_059803455.1 Bradyrhizobium sp. UFLA05-108
GCAAAGTTGTTTGTTCTGAATCATCATTGTGACAGGTTGGTTTATGAGTGCGAATACCGAGGCTCAAGGGAGCGGACGCGGCCTGGAAGCGGCAAAGTGGCTGATCGTCGCCGTTCTGTTGGTTGTGGCTATTGTCGGTAACTATTACTACCGTGATTTAAGCCTGCCATTGCGCGCGCTGGCAGTTGTGCTGATCATCGCCGTTGCAGGTGCAGTGGCTCTGATGACCACCAAAGGCAAAGCCACCGTTGCGTTTGCCCGCGAAGCGCGTACCGAAGTACGTAAAGTGATTTGGCCAACTCGTCAGGAAACGCTACACACCACGTTGATCGTTGCCGCGGTAACCGCCGTGATGTCACTGATTCTGTGGGGACTGGATGGTATTCTGGTCCGTCTGGTGTCGTTTATTACTGGCCTGAGGTTCTAAAATGTCTGAAGCTCCAAAAAAACGTTGGTACGTCGTTCAGGCGTTTTCCGGTTTTGAAGGTCGCGTAGCGCAATCGCTGCGTGAACACATCAAACTGCACGATATGGAAGAGCTGTTCGGCGAAGTGATGGTGCCTACGGAAGAAGTGGTTGAAATCCGTGGTGGCCAGCGTCGCAAGAGCGAGCGTAAATTCTTCCCTGGCTACGTGCTGGTGCAGATGGTGATGAATGACGCCAGCTGGCACCTGGTGCGCAGCGTACCGCGTGTCATGGGGTTCATCGGCGGCACGTCTGACCGTCCTGCGCCTATCAGCGATAAAGAAGTTGATGCGATCATGAACCGCCTGCAGCAGGTTGGTGACAAACCGCGTCCGAAGACGCTGTTCGAGCCGGGCGAGCTGGTGCGCGTCAACGATGGCCCGTTTGCAGATTTCAACGGCGTGGTCGAAGAAGTCGATTACGAAAAGAGCCGCCTGAAAGTTTCCGTTTCCATCTTCGGCCGTGCAACGCCGGTGGAACTGGACTTCAGCCAGGTTGAGAAAGGCTGATCGAATAATCAGCAATGAGTGGCGCGTTGCCGCTTGTCAAAGGCGCGAAATTGAACTACAATTTCGCGCCTTTTGTTTTTAGATGCCTTGCCTGATGCCTGTCTGGCGAGGTGAAACACGGGGAGCCTTTTGCGAGGCGATACTACCCAAACCGAGGAAATTTAAATGGCTAAGAAAGTACAAGCCTACGTCAAGCTGCAAGTTGCAGCTGGTATGGCGAACCCGAGCCCACGAG
>NZ_JBANAZ010000202.1:0-1191 GCF_059803455.1 Bradyrhizobium sp. UFLA05-108
CCCAAAATCGTGTTGCCGGAGAACATGTCGATGTGGCGCAGCTTGGTCGACATCGGCTTGACCACGATTTCTTCGGTGTGGAACACGCCGTCGACCACGATGCCGAAGGTCTGGCTGCCGACCTGGGTGACCACGATGAAGCCGTTCTCGGGATCGCTGGCGGCGCCGTCATCGATCTTCAAAAGCTTCTTCAGGTGGATCAGCGGCAACAGCTTGTTGCGCAGCCTTAAGACCGCGGTGTCCTTGATGCGCTCGATGCGGTGCTCGGAATTGGCGCGCGCCCGCACCAATTCCACGACCGAGAGCTGGGGAATGGCAAAGCGGTCACCGCCGGCTTCCACGATCAGGGCGGAGACGATGGCCAGCGTCAGCGGGATCTTGATGGTGACGGAGGAGCCTTCGCCGGCGACGGACTTGATGTCGATGGTGCCGCCGATCTGGTCGATATTGGTGCGCACCACGTCCATGCCGACACCGCGGCCCGAGACCGAGGTGATGGCGGCAGCCGTCGAGAAGCCCGGCGCGAAGATGAACTTGTGGATCTGCGCCTCGCTCATCTTCTCGAGCTCGGCCTCGGTGACGAGACCTGAGGAGAGCGCCTTGGCCTTGATCTTCTCGGTGTTGAGGCCTCTGCCGTTGTCGGCGATGCAGATGATGATGTGGCCGCCCTCGTGATAGGCGGACAGCCGGATGGTGCCCTGCTCGCCCTTGCCGCTCGCCAAGCGCTCGGCGGGGGTCTCAAGGCCATGGTCGGCGGAGTTGCGCACCATGTGGGTGAGCGGATCCTTGATCAGGTCGAGCACCTGGCGGTCGAGCTCGGTGTCGGCGCCGTGCATCTCCAGCTCGATCTGCTTGCCGAGTTCGCTCGAGAGGTCGCGGACGATGCGCGGCAGCTTCTGCCAGGCATTGCCGATCGGCTGCATGCGCGTCTTCATGACGCCTTCCTGCAGCTCGGCGGTGACGTTGGAGAGGCGCTGCAACGGCACCTTGAACTCGGTGTCCTCGTTGCGGCGGGAGATCTCCAGGAGCTGGTTGCGGGTCAGCACCAGCTCGGAGACCATGGTCATCAGATGCTCCAGCGTATCCACGTTGACGCGGATCGACTGGTTGGCGACGCGGTCGCCTTCGGTGACGCTCTCGTCCGCCATCGACTTCTTGGGCGCGGGTTTTGCCTCCTTGGCCTTCGCCTCC
>NZ_JBANAZ010000203.1:0-1147 GCF_059803455.1 Bradyrhizobium sp. UFLA05-108
GCGTCTAAGACATTCAATCTCGCCGGGCTCGGCGCCTCGATGGCGATCGTCCCCAACGAAGCGTTGAGACAAAAGCTGAAACGCGCACGCAGCGGCATTGTCCCGGAGGTTAATCTGCTGGCGCTGGTCGCCGCCCAGGCGGCCTATCAATACGGGCAACCCTGGCTGGATGAGCAGTTAATTTATCTGCGCGCCAATCGCGATCGGTTGACAGAGCGCATCAACGCTATGCCGGGATTGACGTTGTTACCGATCGAAGCCACCTATTTGGCCTGGATCGACTGCAGCGCTTTGCCGGTGGATAACCCGCATCAGTTCTTCGAGCGCGCAGGCGTTGGGTTAAGCGCCGGTTTGGATTTCGGCGATCGGCGCTTTGTACGGCTGAACTTCGGTTGCCGGCGGGCCCTGCTCAATGAAGCGCTCGATCGCATGGCGCAAGCCTGTGCGGCACTGGCTGGCTAGCCTTGTTCGCTGGCGACGATGTCTCTAATGGAATAAGGATGAAACTTGATCGTAACCGTTCCATCGGTGATGGCCAGCGTCGGGTTCGGCAGCCGTTCGCCTTCGCCTTTTGGCGAACTTTGCTTCAGCTTGATCCCCGGCGCCAACAACGCTTCATCAGCAAGGTGACTCAACGCCCGTGCATGCAGCGTCTGCGGATCGCCGCTGAGCACCAATTCGACATGTTCCCACCCTTCATGCGGATAGCGTTTCTCCCCGGGGTACGGCAGCTCAACGCAATCTATGCGCCACGGCCCCACGGCCAGCGGCTGCTGTAAATCAAACAAACAGATAGGCCGCCCGTTGATCATCGATTCGGACAGCAGTGTCCCACACTGCATCAATCCCTGGCGCCAGCGTTCGGCGGTAGCGTTCTGGTGACAACGCAGGGAGATGTGATCGGCGATAAAGGCAGACAGATCAAGCCGCAATCTGGCGGCAAATTGTTGCAACGCCTGCTCGAAACGCGGCAGGTCGAGCTTCAGATCGTCAAGCTCGGCAATGGCCTGCAAGGGAGTGGTCATAGGAACCTCAAAACAACGGAGCACAAAGTTAAACGCCGTAATTTACACGGTGGCGACAGCGCTCGCCAGCGTTGAGAGGGTTTTCAGCAGTCATTCAGAATGATTTTCGGTTGCGTGCGGAG
>NZ_JBANAZ010000204.1:0-1144 GCF_059803455.1 Bradyrhizobium sp. UFLA05-108
GGGTGGCCCGCTGCTGGCCTGGCGGTTCAATCGCCTGCGCGCTCGCGGTTGCAACATCGACATTCCGCTGCAGTTCTCGGGATCCCTCTTCTGTATCGGGCTCGGCATGCTGGTGTTGCCGCTGGGCATCAGCATGGCGGGCGGCGACGGGCTGGTGGCGTTTAAATGGATCGTCATCAGCTATGTGCTGCAAAGCGTTGGCGAATTGATGATCTCACCGATCGGTTACGCGATGATCGGCAAGCTGGCGCCGCCGCGCTATCAGGGCGTGATGATGGGCTGCTGGATGATGGTGACCGGCGTCGCTTCGGTGTTGGCGGGCTACGTCTCCGGCCTGATGCCGGAAAACAGCGGCAACACGCCGCTGCAAACCAATCCCGGCTACAGCGAAATCTTCAGCGCGCTGGGCTGGGGGGCGACGGGCGTCGGCGTGGCGATGCTGATTCTCATTCCGCTGCTGCGGCGCCTTATCCGGCGCGACGGCCCGTCTGCCGCCTGATTGGTGAGTATGCGCAACAGCCCCACTGGTCGGGGCTGTTTTTATTTTGGGCTTTAACGCTTGCATCCGGCGGCGAATCGCGGAAGGCTGGAGGAAAACCAATAAAAACAAACGGGAGCCCGCAGTATGAACATCATTTATTACCACCCCTTGTTTAACGCCCAGGAATGGCTGGCCGGCATCAAGCAACGCCTACCGCAGGCCGAGATCCGCGAGTGGCAGCGCGGCGACGAGCGGCCAGCCGATTACGCGCTGGTGTGGCGCCCGCCGCACGAAATGCTGGCCAACCGCCGCGATCTGAAAGCGGTGTTCGCCCTCGGCGCCGGCGTCGATGCCATTCTTGATCAGGAGCGCAAACACCCCGGCACGCTGCCCGCCGGCGTGCCGCTGCTGCGGCTGGAGGATACCGGCATGGCGCAGCAGATGCAGGAATATGCGCTGAGCTATGTACTGCGCTATTTCCGCCGTTTCGACGAGTATCAGGCGCTGCAGCAGCGGCAGGAATGGCAGCCGCTCGATCCTCACTCGCTGGATGATTTCACCATCGGCATCCTCGGCGCCGGCGTGCTGGGGCAGAGCGTGGCGCGCAAGCTGACCGAGTTTGGCTTTCGCGTGCCCTGCTGGAGCCGCAGCGCCAAACAGATC
>NZ_JBANAZ010000205.1:0-1091 GCF_059803455.1 Bradyrhizobium sp. UFLA05-108
CTGGCGTTAAGCGGGATCGTCGCCGCTCGCTTCGCCACCAACAACAGCGGATTAGCTATCGGCGACACCGCGACCGCCGTCATGGCGCCGCTGATTGTGGCGCTGGGCATCGGCATCGTTTGCGGCCTGGTGAACGGCACCGTGTTAGCCCGTTATCGGCTGCAGCCGTTTATCGTCACCATGGGCATGCTCTCCGCGGCGCGCGGGTTAACCATGTTGACCACCAACGGCAATCCAGTATCGCAATTGAACAGCGATTTCCGCTGGTTAGGCAATGGCTATGTCGGCGGCGTTCCGGTGCCCGTCATCATCTTCATCGTGCTGTTCGCCCTCGCCTGGCTGGTGCTGAATAAAACCCTCTTCGGGCGTTACATCTACGCCGTCGGCGGCAACCCGAAAAGCGCGCGCACCTCGGGGATTAACGTCACCCGCATCAAAATACTGGTGTATACGCTGTGCGGCGCACTGGCCGGCATCGCCGGCCTGATCCTCACCGCACGCACCGGTTCGGCGCAGACCAACGCCGGCGCAGGGTATGAGCTGGACGCCATCGCGGCGGTGGTGATCGGTGGCACCAGCATGGCCGGCGGTGTCGGTACGCTGGTCGGCACCTTCTTCGGCGTGCTGATTATCGGGGTGATGAATAACGGCCTCGATCTGCTCGGCGTGCAATCGTATTACCAACAAATTATCAAAGGCGCATTGATCGTTCTTGCCGTATTGCTCGACCCATCGCGTAAGCAACAGCGCGATTAATAACATCAGACCCAACTCTACCAGGAGAAAACCATGAATAAGACCAAGATAGCGTTGTTTGCCTCTGCCATGATGCTCGGTAGCCTGTCGGCAGCTCAGGCCGCCCCGGTAAAAATCGCGGTATTGATGTACGGCAACAAAGCCGAGTTCGTGCAATTGATGGAAAGGTTCGGGAAGGAACACCCGGCGGTGAAAAGCGGCGAAGCCGTGCTGACCTTCTACGATGGGCGTTATGATGCATCGGTGCAAAACGATCAGGCCGCCACCGCTATCCAAACGCGCGCCGATGCCATTATCGTCAACCCGATGGATTTTGAGGCCAATATCGATATCGT
>NZ_JBANAZ010000206.1:0-1133 GCF_059803455.1 Bradyrhizobium sp. UFLA05-108
GAGTATGCCTGTCCATAAGGACAGTTCTCAACACAACGGTCCACCTGACAAGGCGGCCCCCAGCGGAGGATTACGATCAAATCGCCAGGATGCCATCAACTGTGGTCACCTGGCGGTGCTCGCCGGATGCGTACGAACAGATTGTCCGGTTTGCTCGCTCTATTATCCCATTCTACGACGAGCACGTAATCGACCTGTACCGTCGGATTTGCGCGCTGTACCGAATGGGGCGAAGGCACAGAAACAAAAGAAAGTCGCACAACAATCTGGAATCTGGCCGTGCCACGCCGACCACTAAAAACGTCGCACGAGGCTCGTTTCGTTCTCGGCGACTTCTCCGCGAAGGGCTTGGAAAATTAGGGTTTTCCAATGGTGGGCGCACCACGGCTCGAACCTGGGACCCGCTGATTAAGAGGCGTGTGATTTGCTAAGAAAATCAACGACTACGCCAACAACTGGAGCGCCAAAACTGCTTGAACCTACCAAGGGTTTCCCCCTTGTCGGAATGGCCGGTGGCGAATCCGCGGCGGAAAACAGCTGTCAGAGAAACTCACGAACCCACGTGAGGCATGCTGGAACAGCTTTGTCTTCGGCAGCCCAAAAGACAAGTGGACAAAGATTTCATTTCGCCAAGATAGGCCCGCTGGACCATTTCGTTGCCCCGCAGGCTCAGGGCCGAGCCGTGCAGCACTACCTGGCCTGTCTGTAGCACGTAGGTCTAGGTAAGCGGGATGGGGTTAGGTTGAATCGATTTGGGATTCCCAACTGTCCACCGGCTGCCAGTGGCGGGCCCTGCCGAGCGAGTTCCCGCCGTACTCGACGGTCCAGGGCTACTTTTATGCGTGGCGCGATAGTGGCAGGTGGCACATGATCGTTCGAGCTCTGGTGCGCAAAGCGCGGCAAGAACTTGGGCGCAAGCCGACACCGACGGCTGCCGTCATTGACAGTCAAACCGCTTCGACGACGCAGGCCGGCGGGCCACGCGGATTTGACCCCGGCAAGCGCCTTCATGGACGCAAGCGGCACATCGTCACCGATACCAATGGCCTTCTGTTAGCAGTTCACGTTCATCCCGCCAACGTTCAAGATGTCCACGGTGCTGTCCCGCTCCTGGAGCGCTTGCGAGAGCGCTT
>NZ_JBANAZ010000207.1:0-1123 GCF_059803455.1 Bradyrhizobium sp. UFLA05-108
TTCCAACGGAACGCAATCGCCTCGCTGTCGGCTGCAACGAGGCGGCGGTTTGAGATGGCAACCCGATGGGTGTAACGGGAGAGATAGCGCAGCACCTGCTCTGGCCCTGCGAACGGTGCCTTGCAGTAGACCAGCCACTTGATACGCCGCAGCGGGGCGATGAAGCGCTGGAACGCCGTTTTGTCGGCAAGCCCGGCATGGGTGTTGAAGAACTTCAACTCCCCGGCGTCGTGCGCATGCACGAGCATGGCCAGCATCTTGCCGCGGAACAGGCGCGCCAGCACGTTGACATGGACGAGGAAATTGGAGCGCGCGGCGACCCATCGCGCGTGATCGAGCGAGAGCCCTCCGCCCGGCACGATCATATGGACGTGCGGGTGATGGGTCATAGCCGATCCCCAGGTGTGCAGCACGGCGGTGATACCGATCCGCGCACCGAGGCGCTTGGGATCGGCGGCAATTGTCAGCGTTGTCTCGGCGGCTGCCTTCATGAGCAGGTTGAAGACCACACGCTTGTTCTGGTAGGCGACGTCACGCAGCTCGCTCGGCAGCGTATAGACGACGTGAAAATACGGCACCGGCAACAGCTCCGCTTCGCGGTCGGCGAGCCATCGGCGTGACGCCGCCCCTTGGCACTTCGGACAATGCCGGTTGCCGCAGGAATTGTAGGCGATCTCGGTATGGCCACACGCCGTGTTCTCGCAGCGCGCGACATGCCCGCCGAGCGCCGCCGTGCGACAGCGCTCGATCGCATTCATCACCTTCAATTGCTCGAGGCTCACATGGCCGCGATTGGCCTCGCGCCAAGCAGAGCCGTGATCGCGGAGGATGTCCGCGACCTCCAGAGCTGGTCGAGCCACGGCCGGTGGCGCTACGGCGCCGGTGGCTTCTCACCGTCTCGCTTCGCAGGCCTGCGGCGCGGCGCGGTTAGGCCCTCCAGGGGACTCTCGATCTTGGCAATCAGTCCGGTCGCCACGCGACAGTAGCGGGCTGTCGTCTCGAGCTTGGAATGTCCGAGTAACGCTTGAATCACGCGAATGTCTTTGCCGCGCTCGAGCAGATGGGTCGCAAAGCTATGGCGAAGCGAATGCAGCGGGACCGTCTTGCGCAGCCCCGCGGCTTT
>NZ_JBANAZ010000208.1:0-1122 GCF_059803455.1 Bradyrhizobium sp. UFLA05-108
CAAGAAAACGAAGACTCTGTGCAGGAGCTCTGGTTCCCAAAACCAATTGAGCAACAATGGAAGCTAAAATCATCTTCATTAGATATGGAAGAGTACAAGCAAAGGCTTTACTTACTATCAGGAACAAAGTGCGTTTCCACCACATCCGAACCCCAGCATGATCTAAGCACTACATAATATTGCATCTACCATAACTTCCGTTGGGCGGACCTGTGTTCTTAGAGCGGTTTAAGTGTAAACAAAGGAAGTAGCATCTGGTTGTTTATCATCCACTCCAGTGAATGTTGGCACCGGTATGCGATAATTCGCTTTATCGTGGCAAAATCATCCTCCAGGTTGCGGCTAAGTATGGGCTCATGATGAGCAATACGGTTGCGCAGCTTTCTCACTGTCTCCAGATCGTTGTAGAGATTCTGCCGCAACTGCGCTGCGCTCAATCCCTGTGCAGCTGCATGAGGAAAAGCAGCCAGTATGTGATTGTTCCAGAGTCGGGTGTCGAATCTTCCGGTCAGAAGTTTCTGCCAAAAAACAAACTTGAGTTCAGGGATAACCTTTCCTGTCGTAGGCTGGTTCCTCCGACCATTAATAAGGTCGTCTTTGGGTTTATAACCATGAACAGGGATCGGCAGACTTCGTTCAAAACCCATAGACCACGGCCATCTGGGGCCGTATACCACCTCGAGCACATCTGAGAGAGCATTTCGCATAATCACTTCGCAAACATGTAAGGGTACAAAGAAGGCGGCAGATATTTGTGCGTTCCACATGTAAAGCCTCAGGGCTTTTTCTGTCTTTTGAATGCCAGCAGGCCCACCTAGAACATTTTCATACGTTCCTATTCTGGCCGCAGACAAGCTGGCCTTTATCCTGTTTGACGACATCGTCAGCAATCCTTATAATGAAGTTACTAGCCACGGGACTTGTTAGCAGTAATGCTTCCCCCCGAGGACAATCGACAGAGATATACAACAAAGGCCCGCTGTATGCTATACAGCGGGCCTTTGTTGTTTTAATTTCCTTCACTTAGGACACTTGCGACAACTCTGTCGATTTACCATAACATCCGTTTCCCGCACCGCCTCAGGCGCCCTATGTGCGCTTGAACAACCAAAGCAGTAAAAC
>NZ_JBANAZ010000209.1:0-1030 GCF_059803455.1 Bradyrhizobium sp. UFLA05-108
CTCCGGATCGCGGCTCACCGCCGGCTGGTAACCCAGGCGCCGCACCGCGTAGGTGACGGAGGCCAGGTTGGCGCAGCCGGTATCCAAAATCACCACGTTCATCACAGCACTCCTTTCGAGCTCGGCAGGGTATTGCCTTCGACGCGTATCGCCTGGCGCAGCGTACGGCCAAACACTTTGAACAGGCTCTCGACCCGGTGGTGGTCGTTTTTGCCCTTGGTCTTCAGGTGCAGCGTGCAGCCCATGGTGTAAGAGAGCGAACGGAAGAAGTGCTCGACCATTTCGGTGCTGAGATCGCCGACGCGCTGATAGTTGAACTCGGCTTTGTACTCCAGGTGCGGGCGGCCGGAGATATCCAGCGCGCAGCGCGCCAGGCATTCGTCCATCGGTAACACGAAGCCGAAGCGGGCAATACCGCGCTTGTCGCCCAATGCCTTGTTCAGCGCTTCACCCAGCGCCAGGCCGGTGTCTTCCACCGTGTGGTGATCGTCGATATACAGGTCGCCTTTGACGTCGATCTCCATGCGGAAGCCGCCGTGGGTGGCGATCTGATCCAGCATGTGGTCGAAGAAGCCGACGCCGGTTTTGATTTTGCTGCCGCCTTCGCGATCCAGCCACACGTTGACGTCGATCTGCGTCTCTTTGGTCACGCGGTTAACCCGCGCGTGACGGTCACGCAGGGTCAGCTGGCGCACGATCTCTTTCCAGCCCAGCACGCCGCGCTGGTAGCGCAGCCCCTGGATGCCCATATTTTCCGCCAACTGCACATCGGTCGGCCGATCGCCGATCACGTAGCTGTGCGCGGTATCGAGCACGCCGGGTTCGAGGTAACCCTTCACCAGCGCGGTCTTCGGCTTGCGGCAGTCGCAGTTGTCCGCCGGCAGGTGCGGGCAGATCAGCACATCGGTGAACTGAATGCCCTGCGAGCTGAGGATCTGCATCATCAGGTTGTGCGGCGGATCGAAGGTTTCCTGAGGGAAACTGGCGGTAAAAGAGAGAGTGAATTATTAGGCGGAGTCTGCTTGCGTAT